>CALWQE010000282.1 GCA_944383605.1 uncultured Lachnospiraceae bacterium | reverse complement strand
CGTTTAAACACTTGAGGAGCTTGTCCGTATGAGTCCTTATGCTCTCTTCGGGAGATGACTTTGCTATAAAGTTGTCCATCTTTACCTCCATCGTTTTATGCAAGAAACACGATATCCTCTTTTAACGAATCTATATACATAGACCGAGAAGATATCTGCTTCCCCTTGCATACGTGTTGAGCCAATACGGTTTCCTTCCACACTCGGATGTCTTTGCGGCCGCTCTTTCTGATTTCAAAAACCTTATTTAGGCGATATATGGTGCCTTCAACGTTTTCAGCGTTTTCCCCCAGGGAATTCAACGGTATGTATATGTCATTGGCTGTAAGTTTGGCTTCTGGAGATATGTTGAGGTCTACTATATCTAATTCATCGATTCGAATTAAGTCCTCATACCTTCCAAGGGAAGGATATACGGGAGGATTCTTCAATGCCTTAAATATAGTCTCGATCAGAAAATCGTCATCTGGCACAATGTGAAGTACAAGCTCTACATCTGTGAGAAGTTCATAACTTTTTGGACCTACGTTTATGCCGTCGTCCTTTCCACCTTCTATATGTACTCTTTTCTGGTGGCGTGTAGGGTCATAGGTTATACCGAACACGTAGTTCGTGGCATAATCGCTTACTGTGCTCGCGTATTTGCCCTGAACAGATATTCGCATAGGATGATATTCCTTCCAGCCACAGAGGGAATGTACCATGCCTATGATGCTTGAATAAGGAGGCAAGGGGAACGTTTCTTTAATCAAAAAGCTGGCAGGCTTACGATAATTAGGCATCTGTTGAGAGGCCTTAATGCGTATTGCCCTAAGCATTGTAAAATTCCCTCACTTTTTCACCCAACGATTTAAACGCTTCTTGAACTGTCATTAAAATGGACATATCGTTTATTTTGAGCTTTTCCTTTATCTCATTTTCGTTTGTAAAACTTCCGTCAAGATATCCGACGACTGTGTTTTTGGCGGTGTCTTCACATGACGTAATTGTAGCCTTTAATGTGTCTACATTTAAATTGCCCTTCTCCAGTTTGCATCTGCCTTCGAAATAGGGAGACTTTCTGTCATACACTCCGCCTATTACGAACAGGGGGGAGAGGTTTTCTCGCCTTCCCTTTATGTCACGATAGAGGAACTGTATGGTGTCGAGCAATTTGCATATACGATCGCACTTTTCAGAAGCCGGCAGGGATATTCCCTCGTCCTCTCCGATACGATCTAAATCTACAGATACCGTGTAGCTGTAAAGGGCGTGATGTATCTCGCTTTGGGCTATGTTGTTCTGGAGATCCTTTGTACGATGTGCCAATCCCATATTTGTGAGGAAGTCCAGATCGTTGTTGTACGGTTCGAGAGAGATGGCATTGCTTAGACGTACAGCACCGCTTCTCGTGTCGGCACCACCCATATCCTTGTCGGAATTTGCCCTGGTCTTCATATACCCAAACATGTCTATTTCGGGATAATCAGTTATAGTGGCCGCCGGGTCGAACTGAACGGTTCCCTTGTCTCCGCTCACAGGCGTATTGTCGCAGCCCATCTGCTGAACTATGTTGTAACGCATAGCCTGCCTGGATATATATGTATACATGTTTCCGTCGCTTCTGCTCATTTTCTTAAGTGTGGTTATGTTGCCTATTCCCTCGCCATAATTAGCGCTTTCAGCTTCGAATATCATAGTGATAGTAAGTCCATTTTTCATTGTGCATTAGCTCCTTTCTTGTCTTCTTCAGTCTCTCTGGGATCGGATTTCAATCCAAGGATGTAAGCAAAGGCTATTTCCTTGAAAGACTCGTTGCTGTCAAAACACCCTAAAAATATATCGGGAACAGGACGTCCACATCCGGAATAGGTACGTAACACTAAATGAATGAACTCGTCTCGATTTCCCAGAGAAGCCGCATTTAGAAGTTGATACACTAGTCCTCTAAGCTTGTTGTCTTTGTCCTTGTCAGGCACATTCACCGTCATAGCCTGTCTCATTTCCTTGCCAAAACGCGTAGCGACATATGCTCGCTTCTTTTTTTCGGCCATTTTTTCTCCTCCCCCTGACCTAATTTCTATTTGTACCAGGCTGAACGCACAGTCTGGATCGGTTCCGTCTTTCAGCGATATACGTATCAAACGAGATATCAAGCTGTATAGACTTCGTCGCTTGACCACATGTTCAACGGCTTCCTGATAGACGTTTATGTAATCTTCTCCGTCCTTAACGTAACGGCTTTTTATGTAATCCAGGTGAGGTTTACAATCGTCCAATATCCCGACAACGTTTTTATCTATGTTGTTTAAGATGTACTTCCTAAACCTGTTGTCTCGGATCACGACCTGGACGTTGTTAATACGGTTGTGAAGGTCTTTGGTCTTTTCCGAGGTGAAAACGTTGTATACTTTAAACCAGGGATTCTTTCCAGAGTCGCCTTCGTTGTCGTCCAGCCTTGAAACCCAGCTGTTCAACAAATCTATGCTCGAGTTGTTGTTCACGAACACCGCATCTCCCGCGAGATAATGGAATCCAAGGGGGGCGAAAGAGTAAACGAAATTACAGAGAGGACAGAGGAAAGCGTCCGGATTGCAGTTCCAATAGTAGGATTTCTTTCGGTTGACGTCGTCAGTTACATCAACCAAAAACGACATGGACAACGTTTTAGATGCCAACTCTCCGCAGTCTATACAACGTTTGTCCTTCTTTTTCGTGGTTTTCAATTCTTCGATAAGCGGTTCTACGAAGCTGTCTCTGTAACATTGGGTGATATCGTTTCTGGACTTCGACTTTTCGAAGAAACTTACACCCTCCATAAACAGGTTGATCTTGGAGTACATGAGCTCTTTGAATATGAGAACTTCCTTTACCTTTTCTTGCTCTAGAAGGAGGTGAAGCTCGTCGTAAAGCTCTTTTTTCAGCACGTAGTCTCCTGCTTTCTTCAGATTTGTCACCATATCTGAAGTGGGAGAGGTTACATCTTCATATTTTGAGAGTATTTCATAACCTGATTTGAAGCTGGCCTTGCTGAGCATTTCGACGAACTCTTTGAAAATTTCGTCTGCTTTTTTGACCCATCCTTTGTCATCCGTGTTAACTTCCTCGTACAGCTTGTCCAGTTGGCTTTTCCTGTTCATGACTTTCGAGAACTTAGTGTCATCTCCCATATAATAGACCATGGAGCGAACGTACAGATCGGCCAGGTCACGACTGAGAAGAAAATCTCTGCTTATGTGAAGGCTTTGTCCGTCTATTTCATAGTCCACTCCCTCTGTACATCCGGCATCGTCGAATTGCAGCCTTGCGAAGTCAAACATCTTGATAAGCCCTATTACTCCAGCGTTTAAAAGGAATCCGTTGAGCGTTACAGTGACGTAGTCGTTCATAAAATCCTTTTCACCTCCCAATGACGGTGAAATGCCCAAAGCCTTCACTTCTGCGGCTTCCGATTCCGCCGTTTAACAATAAATTAAGAACGTCTGGGGTGCTGTAGAGCCTGTACGTACCCAGAGAAGCACGTACATTAGTTCCGAAGGAACGTACTACTGTTTTCCTGGGGGAAATAGGCTCAATTGAGATGAACGTTTTCACCAAGAGCTGACGCGTCACTATCTCTGCAAGGCATTTTAGGAAATCTTCGTCATCATATACGAAGTATTTGTCCGCTTGTCCCTTTATGTGACGACGAACTACGAGCGGACTGAGGAATTTGACCTCTGTATAGCTTTCGCGAATTACCGGAACAGGTTTTAGGTAAACTGACGATAATTCCATTGAGTTTCCGTCGCAAAGGGGATATACGCGTTCTTTGCTTTTCTGAAAGGCGTTGTACAATGTCAGCGTATCCAGTTCGTCACATGATGAAAAACTGCATTTGACGTCATTGCCGGCGAGGATTATACAATCGTTTTCGAACTGCGGTTTTGGAAGAGATACGGAGAAGGTAAAACTTTTTCTGTAAGGTCCCTTTTTATAAAACTTTGAATACATCTCAGGATAATTTGATTCAAGCGCTGATTTGACAAGGCTCACAAATACAGGACGATAATCCCTGGGCAGACGTGGATATTCTAACTTTAAGTCGAGGTCGATAAGCATTTAAAAACCTCCCTTCAGTGATTTTTATTTTTACTTACTAAAGGAATTAATTGCTTCTGATGTCACCTTATATCATGAGCCCCAATATGTCAAGGGGACAAATGTAAAAATCAGAAGCAAATATCGATGATTTGCTTCTGATTTTTATAGCCAATATGTTCCACTATGGATGGATTTTAATTTGAAATTATCTATATTGTTACTTACTAAATTTACATTCCATTATGGATAGATTTTCAGTTCATTTAGTACTATATCAAATAAACTTATAATTTTCTATAGCTAAAATGTGTAATAACAAATACTTTTTTATTATTAGCATTTCATATTAATTTATAATCTTTTTGTTGATATATTTTGTGACCATCTAAGTGCTTGAAACATCATTAACACTTAAAATATGTTGGACGAGAAATATACATTTATGTCACATCAAAAAGATTGAGAGTCAAATCTTAATTTTATTCTTTACCACATAATTATTTCTCGCTCTCGTAATGGTATAATGGTTTCCGAGGTGATATTAGTGCTTGCACTGGGCATAGACCCCGGCACCGCCATAACGGGATACGGACTTGTAAACAACGAGGGCAACAGGCTGAAGGCCATAAAGTACGGTTCGATATTCACAGAGGCCAAGCTGCCGTTGTACGACCGTTTAAATATAATTTTCGACCAGCTAACGGACATAATAGAAGAATACAGGCCGGAAGTGGCATCGATAGAGTCGTTGTTCTTCAACAACAACGCAAAGACCGCGCTTTCAGTGGGTCATGCCAGGGGAGTGGCGCTTTTAGCATGCGTCAGAGGCGGAATAGAGATAGTCGAGTACACTCCGCTTCAGGTGAAGCTGGCGGTATCCGGATACGGAAGGGCCGACAAAAAACAGATGATAGCAATGGTCAAAATGCTCCTGTGCCTCGAAGAGGCGCCCAAACCAGACGATACGGCAGATGCGCTCGCCATAGCCATATGCCATCTCAACAGCTATAAGCTCACCAACAAAATGAAATACGGTGGTGTTTGATATGATCTCTCATTTGAGGGGACGGGTGGACTCTGTCTACTCTGACTACGTGGTGATAGACGTCAACGGAGTGGGGTACACAGTTTTCGTGACCGCAGGGGCGCTCTCAAATCTCTCCATGGACTCGGACGTGACCTTGAAGACGAGCATGGTGGTAAAAGAGGACTCGGTCACACTCTACGGGTTTAAAGATGAGACCGAACGGGAACTGTTCAGGTTGCTGTGCGACGTGAGCGGAATAGGCCCCAGGACAGCAGTCGCCATATTGTCCACGCTCTCCGTGGACACGCTGGCCGTTGCGATAGCCGAGGCCGACCTCAAGGTCATAAGCAGCGTGTCGGGAATAGGCAAGAAGACTGCCGAGAGGATGGCGCTGGAGCTCAGGGACAAGATAAAACCGTTTGTCTCGTCTGTATCTGTTTCCGGCACGGTCAAAACAGACGTCGTGACCAACTTCAAGGGGAGGTACACCTCAGATGCCGTTGCCGCCCTGATGTCTTTGGGATATTCACAGTCAGAGTCGGAGCAGGCCGTGAAGTCGGCATTGTTGGACACAGACACACAGGATGCTTCTAAGTTGGTGAAGGTGGCCCTGGTGAAATTGTCGTCAGGACGCATTTAGTTTATAAGATATTAAAGCCGAATTTAAACGTAATCAATGAGAGGCTTCCGTTTCGGAAGCAGCTTGGAGGAAAACCATGGACGACAGGATAGTATCTCCACAGCTTATGGGAGAGGAAGAGGCTTCAGAGTTCAGTTTGAGGCCGAAACGGCTCAGC
>CALWQE010000281.1 GCA_944383605.1 uncultured Lachnospiraceae bacterium | reverse complement strand
TAAAGTCCACATGCCCGGGCGTATCAATCAGATTAAAGATATATTCCTCTCCATCCTTTGCCCGGTAAACAGTCCGGACTGCCTGGGATTTGATGGTGATCCCCCGTTCTCTCTCCAGATCCATATTATCTAAAACCTGATCCTGCATCTCCCGGCTGGTCAGAAGGCCGGTCATCTCAATGATGCGGTCTGCAAGAGTTGATTTTCCATGGTCGATATGGGCAATAATACAAAAATTTCTGATTTTACTCTGATCCACAGCTGACATCATGTTCCTCCTCGCTCATATTCCACACAGCAGGCCCGTTTGCGCTCTTTCCCGCACCGGGCGCTGCCTGGAATTATAACACAAATCAGAACTTTAATCAATAAACCTGTCCCTGTCCGCCGCAGCAAACCCATGAATGGGTTCCCCAGCGAAGCCCATTGATTTTTGGAATCGACATTGATTGCAGGCTATAATAGCTGAATTACCCCACCAGTTCCCGTATCTGCGTAAATTCTTCTTCTATATCCTGGGCCGTATCAGCCAGCAGGCGGAAGCAGACGCCGACGGCGGGGCGGGTTTTGGCCATCAGCACCGGCCCTGCTGCCTGGTAGTCCAGCAGCCGTTCTTCTTTGGCGACCGGACCATGATAATAAAGGGTTCCCTGATGGGTATGCCCGTCCAGGAACACCATCCCTCTCACATCCATCCGCTCCGGCTCCAGCAGACAGTGATCCAGCCAAACCGGCCGACCTTCCTCTGTCACGCAGATCCGGTTCCGGTAGGAAGCGAAGGCGAAGGTCTCTCCCATACCCACTCTGCCGGCTGTCACCATATCCCAGCAGAGGAATTCACTTTCCCTGTCCAGCGCTACCGTCATATTCCCCCTGAAACAGCTTCCGGCAAAGGGAATCACAGCGCTGGGACAGTAAAACAGAGAGGCGTCTCCTTCCAGACGGATAACAGTCTGTTTCTGTCCTGCACCTGCCCCGGTGTCAAAAATCTTGCTGTAGGACTGTTCCGTTATCACCGCTTTGGAACCTTCTCTGCAAAGGAACTGATAAGAAAGGCTGTCATCCTTCAGAATGCCCGCCGAAGCCATCATCAGAATCAGCTCCAGCCGGTCGGTTTTGCCGCCGGGCATTCCCAGCTTCAGCGGGCCGGCGCAATGTCTGTAGATCACCGCGCTCCTGTCCTGTTTTTTCTCAATTTTCAGTTCCAGCCTTCCTTCCATTTTTTTCTATATATCCTCCATCATCACATTTTTCCGAATCCACCGGATGACAGCGTCCACGCTGTCTCCCTCCATCAGATTGGTAAACAGGTAGTCCTTTCCCTTCCGCATCCGGTTCGAATCCCTGTCCATCACCTCCAGGCTGGCGCCTACCATTGGGGCCAGGTCGGTCTTGTTAATAACCAGCAGATCAGATCGGATCACGCCGGGCCCTCCCTTTCTGGGAATCTTCTCGCCCTGGGCCACATCAATCACATAGATGGCGGCATCTGCCAGATCAGGGCTGAAGGTGGCTGACAAATTGTCGCCGCCGCTTTCGATAAACATAATCTCCACATCAGGAAACCGACGGGCCATCTCTTCCACAGCCTCCAGGTTCATGCTGCAGTCCTCCCGGATCGCTGTGTGAGGGCAGCCTCCTGTTTCCACTCCCATGATCCGCTCCGGAGCCAGGGCAGAGTTCTGAATTAGAAATTCTGCGTCTTCCTTTGTGTATATATCATTGGTAATGACACAGATCGAATACTGATCCGTCATTTTTCTGGTAAGCCGCTCGATCAGCGCCGTCTTTCCAGAGCCGACAGGGCCTCCCACACCGATTTTTACAAAAGACATTTTCATCCACCATCCTTCTGTTTTTCGTACATATCCCCTGGAGGGGGCTATAGCGCGCTGTCTCTATGGGCTTGTCATACGCTTATGACATATACTGCCTGGAATAAAGGTATTCATGGTTCATGGCATGGATTTCATATCCTGCCCCTGATACTCCCAGATCGTCCTCGGTCACCCTCATTGCCTGCCGGACAGCCTCTTCCAGCCTGTCCATCTGCCGCAGCAGCGCCCGCTGGCCTTCCAGCTGGCTCAGGGGCACCAATTTAACTCCATTATTGACAATGGCAGAAATGGCGCTGTACCCGTACATAGCCAGTACCTGGGCCTGGGCCATGCCGATGGACGCCCCATAGAGACCCACGGCGATGGAATGAAAGCCGACAGCAGCTTTCTCCTGGATCTTTTCCCGGTACCATCCCAGTAGTCCCCGGCAGTCCTCCATCGCCTCTCTGGCTTTCAGATACCGGCTGCAAAGTCTGATGCTGCCGGTTCTGGTCTCCCTAGCTCCTTTCATGGCATTGACCAGCCCGTCCAGACGGATAATGTTTTCCCCGTTCCAATCTGCCTCGCTCTGCCCCGCTCCGTACTGCCAGGCCAGAGCGGCAATGCCCAGATCGCTGCTGGGGAAAATCTGAAGAAAGCCTGTCAGATATTCCTCCAGGTCAGATGTGGAGCGAATCCGCTCCGCCGCCACATAATCCTCCAGCCCGTTGGAGAGGGTGAAGGCGCCAATGGGGAAAAAGGCGTCTATAGTCTGGAGCATCCTGAGCATAGGCCCCATTTCTTTCGTCTCTTTCATATCATTCATCTCATCCATGACTGTGTCCTCTGCACAGGGTTACATCATCCAGAATGCCCTCCTGCTTCCGGGGATGGAAGCCCAGCTTCTCCAGATATCGGAAGGTGGGCTCGTCATAGGGCACTGTCACCTGGCTGTCCCCGATGGACAGGGAGAGGTGGCGGTTGCCCAGCTCAAAGCAGAGCCGCCCCATCTCCTTCATGGTATGAACGGGAATGACGGTCACTTCACAGGGCAGGAGCCTGACAACAATCACTCTGCTGTCATCAGCGTACAGAATATCCCCGTCCTTCATGGGGCGGATATAGCTATAATCCCCTGCGCCGCTGCCATGGGTATGCTCCTCTGCGTCACTGCCGTGAGCATGGCTCTCCGGGACGCTGCTATGAGCATGGCCGCTGTCCTTCAGGCGGATGCCCACCTCCTCGCCGGCAGCGCTGGTCTTGCGCAGCAGTTTTTTCTCCAGCTCGTACCACTCCAGCCAGACTGGATCCACCGTCCTCTCTCCCGGCTCACAGTCTCTTATATTGCCCAGAATCTTGCTGACTATCATTTTTACCTCGCTTCATTTAAAACAGAAAATATCTCTGGGTCAGCGGCAGCTCCTGCGCCGCCTCGCAGGTGATGATTTCCCCATCGACCCACACCTCATAGTTTTCCGGATTCACCTGAATATCCGCAATGACATCATTGTTTTTCATATCCTTCTTCCCGATGTCACGGCAGTGCCTGACAGGCAGCACCTGGCGCCGGAGGCCCAGCCGTTCCCCGATTCCCTTTTCACAG
>CALWQE010000280.1 GCA_944383605.1 uncultured Lachnospiraceae bacterium | reverse complement strand
ACGGACTGGATGACCGCGGCGTCGCCGATTTCCAGTTCATTCAAATAAACCGGTTCAGGTTTCACATAAATGTCTCCAAAAACAGCTGTTCATGATAATATATGCCGGAGCCGGGCTGCCGGTACTGGTTCCGGGTTCTTGTGTTTTTTCCGCGCCTGTTTTATAATGAACTGGACTGTGGTAAAAGGAAGAGAACATGAGAAAGGCATGAAATATGAAAATATAAAAGAAGGGGTTTTTCTGGAACGGGTCAACCGTTTCGTGGCCCGGGTAACAGTAGATGGAGAGGAAGCATGGTGTCATGTGAAAAATACCGGCAGGTGCCGGGAACTGCTGCTGCCGGGGACGAAGGCGATAGTCAGCGAGAACAGCAACCCCGGCAGAAAAACCCGTTACGACTTGATCAGCGTATATAAGGGAGACAGGCTGGTAAATATCGATTCTCAGGCGCCCAACCAGGCGGCGGCAGAATGGCTGAAGGCAGGAGGGCTCTGCCCCGGTATTACAAAGATAATCCGGGAAAAGACCTGGGGCGATTCCCGGCTGGATTTATATGCGGAAGCGGGAGAGCGGAGGATTTTTCTGGAGGTGAAGGGAGTGACCCTGGAGGAGGATGGCGTTGTCCGTTTCCCCGATGCGCCCACCCAGCGGGGCATCAAGCATCTGAAGGAGCTGGAGAGCTGCCTGAGAGCGGGCTGTGAGGCGTATATCCTTTTTGTGATCCAGATGGAAGGCGTCCGCTATTTTGAGCCGAACCGGGCCGCCCATCCCGCTTTTGCAGACGCTCTGGTCAGCGCCTGCCAGGCGGGGGTACGGATTTTGGCTTATGACTGCCTGGTTTGTCCGGACAGCATGGAAATTCACAGCCCTGTCCCGGTGCTGCTGCGGTAAAATTGTGGGAACAGCTTAGCCATGCAGAAAAAATTTTGCCAGCCTATTTCATTTTTTCCATAATGAGGGTATAATGAGGGTGGTATGAAATTTTATTTATGGAGGACAGGATTATGTTAGTATCAGTAAAGGAAATGATGCAGAAGGCAAGAGAGGGGAAATACGCGGTTCCTCAGATCAATATTAACAATCTGGAATGGACGAAGTCAGTGCTGGCGACAGCTCAGGAGCTGCAGTCTCCGGTAATTCTGGGCGTATCAGAAGGCGCAGGCAAATATATGACAGGCTTTAAGACAGTTGCAGCGATGGTAAAGGCCATGATCGAGGAGATGAATATTACGGTTCCGGTAGCGCTGCATCTGGATCACGGCACCTACGAAGGCTGCAAGAAGTGTATCGAGGCGGGATTTTCTTCCATTATGTTTGACGGCTCCAAGTATCCCATTGAGGAGAATGTGGAAAAGACCAGAGAGCTGGTAAATATCTGCGCGGAAAAGGGCCTTTCCCTGGAGGCTGAGGTAGGCTCCATCGGCGGCGAGGAAGACGGCGTGGTAGGCATGGGAGAATTTGCTGATCCCGAAGAATGCAAGAAGATCGCCGACCTGGGTGTGGACATCCTGGCAGCAGGCATCGGAAATATCCATGGAAAGTATCCGGAGAACTGGCCGGGACTGAATTTTGACGTGCTGGCAAATGTAAAGGCAAAGGTAGGGGACATGCCTCTGGTTCTTCACGGCGGCACAGGTATCCCTGCCGATATGATTCAGAAGGCGATTTCTCTGGGCGTATGCAAGATTAACGTAAATACAGAGTGTCAGCTGTCCTTTGCGGCTGCTACAAGAAAATATATCGAAGAAGGGAAAGACCTGCAGGGCAAGGGATATGACCCGAGAAAGCTGCTGGCTCCCGGCGCGGAAGCGATCAAGGAGACAGTAAAGGAAAAAATGGAGTTATTCGGTTCTGTAGGCAAAGCTTGAAAAGATGCGGCATAAATGGATGAATCTCATACTCATCGCGGCTGCGGCTGTATTCCTGTTTTCAGGAATACAGCTGGGCCGGATCTGGCTGGAGTACCGGGAAGGCGAGAAGGAGTATGAACAGCTGGTAAAAGAAGCGGATATGTCTGAACTGCCTCCTGCCGTCCCGGAAGAGTTTCTGGAGCAGCTGGAGGAAAGCGAAGACCCGGCGGAAACGGTTTCCGGACAGGAGGAAGAGACTGCGGAGGCAGAGCCGGAGCTTTCCTATGACATCGGCCACGATAAACTGAAGGAAATCAACGGCGACTATGTGGGGTGGCTGGCCCTGAATGAAGAGATCAGCTATCCGGTGGTGCAGGGAACAGACAATACCTACTATCTGACCCATACCTTTTACGGAACCCGGAACAAAGCCGGGGCTATTTTTATGGATGCGGACATTACAGAAGGCTGGGACGCCAAAAATGTGATCCTTTACGGCCATAACCTGAAAAATAATAAAATGTTCGCCCATCTGATGAAGTACGCAGATCAGGGGTATTTTGACCAGCACAGATATTTCAGCATATATACCCAGGAAGGGGTGGCGGTGTACGCTATTTTTGCCGCCTATTCCACAGGGGGCGTCAGCGAAGCCTATCAGTACGGCTTCGCCGGTGAGGAAGATTTTCTGGCATATATTAACAAAGTGCAGTCATGGTCTGTTATCGACACCGGTGTCAGCGTTGGGGTAAACGACAGAATCATTACCCTTTCCACCTGTACGAATGTGGACGATGGGCGCTTCATCGTCCAGGGCAAACTGGTGCAATGAAAAAAATACTTGCATTTACGGGAAAAATGCGGTATTTTATTTAGAAAAATAACGGCGTTCCGATTGTCAGGATTGGGGCGCTTTATTTTTGCAGCAGACGGTACATAAGGCATACCAGAGAAAGGAAAGGATAATTGATGAGCGAAGTGATCAACGTAGCGGAAATCTTTGGCGAAAATGTATTTAATCTGGCGAAAATGCGGGAGCGCCTGCCGAAAAAGGTTTACGCCGAGGTAAAAAATATCATGGAGAACGGCGGGGAGCTTTCCCTGGCTACTGCGGATGTGGTGGCGAAGGCGATGAAGGACTGGCCGGTATCCAAGGGCGCGACCCATTATACCCACTGGTTCCAGCCTCTGACCGGTATTACGGCGGAGAAGCATGATTCTTTTATTTCTGCCCCTGACGAGATGGGTCATACTCTGCTGGAGTTTTCCGGGAAGGAACTGATCAAAGGCGAGCCGGACGCCTCATCCTTTCCGTCAGGCGGACTGCGGTCTACTTTTGAGGCAAGAGGCTATACCGTATGGGACTGCACCTCCCCTGCTTTTTTGAAGGAAGACGCCACCGGCGTGGTGCTTTGCATTCCCACCGCCTTTTATTCTTATAACGGGGAGGCGCTGGATAAAAAAACGCCGCTGCTGCGTTCTCTGGAAGCAATCAGCCGCCAGGCGCTGCGGATCGTCCGGCTGTTTGGAAACACAGAGGCGACCAGGGTGATTGCTTCTGTAGGGGCGGAACAGGAATATTTCCTGGTAGACAGGGAGAAATATCTGCAGAGAAAAGACCTGATTTATGCGGGGCGCACGCTGTTCGGCGCGCCGGCTCCCAAGGGACAGGAAATGGACGACCAGTATTTCGGCGCGATCCGGGAGCGGGTAGGGGCCTATATGAAGGAACTGAACGCAGAACTGTGGAAGCTGGGCATCACATCAAAGACCCAGCATAACGAGGTGGCGCCTGCCCAGCATGAGATGGCGCCGATTTACAGTACGGCCAATATTGCGGCGGACCATAATCAGCTGGTAATGGAGACGATGAAAAAGGTGGCCGGCCACCACGGCCTGACATGCCTGCTTCATGAGAAGCCGTTCGCCGGCGTAAACGGCTCCGGTAAGCATAACAACTGGTCCCTGAATACAGACAACGGGGTAAATCTGCTGGATCCCGGCGACACGCCCAACCAGAACATCCAGTTCCTGCTGGTGCTGGCATGTATTATTAAGGCTGTGGACATTCATGCGGATCTGCTGCGCCAGTCAGCTTCCGATGTGGGAAATGACCACCGCCTGGGCGCCAATGAAGCGCCTCCGGCTATTATCTCCATTTTCCTGGGCGATCAGCTGGAGGATGTGGTAAAACAGCTGGTAGAGACGGGAGAGGCGGCCAGATGTATTGAGGGCAATCAGCTGGATACCGGCGTCAGCTCCCTGCCTACGATTGACAAGGATGCGACAGACCGGAACAGGACTTCCCCCTTTGCCTTTACAGGAAATAAATTTGAGTTCCGTATGGTAGGTTCGGACGATTCCATTGCCAGTCCGAATACGACCCTCAACGCCATCGTGGCGGAAGCCTTCAGCGAAGCGGCGGATGTTCTGGAGCAGGCGGATGACTTTGACGTGGCTGTCCATGACCTGATTAAAAAGTATCTGACAGAGCATCAGAGAATTATTTTCAACGGCAACGGCTACTCCGATGAGTGGCTCAGGGAAGCGGAGCGCCGGGGCCTGCCCAATATTAAGAGCATGGTAGACGCGGTGCCCACCCTGGTGACAGACAAGGCGGTGGCCCTGTTTGAGAAATTTGGCATTTTCACCCGGGCTGAACTGGAGTCCCGGGCGGAGATCCTGTATGAAACCTATGCCAAGTCCATTAATATTGAAGCTATGACCATGATCGATATGGCGGGCAAACAGATTATTCCGGCAGTGATTTCTTACACCACGGAGCTGGCTGGTTCCCTGAACGCGGTGGCAGCGGCCTGCCCGGAGGCGGATACCAGCGCGCAGAAGGAGCTGCTGATCGAAACTTCCAGTCTGCTGGCGGAGGCGAAACGGGCTCTGAACAGGCTGAAGGAGGCTGTGGCGGAAGCATCGGCGGCAGCGGCAGGAGAGGCGATGGCTTACGCTTACAAGGATAAGGCGGTTCCTGCGATGGACGCGCTGCGGGCGCCGGTAGACAGGCTGGAAATGATTGTGGATAAGAAATACTGGCCGATGCCTTCTTACGGCGATCTGATGTTTGAAGTGTAAATAAGAAGTGTAAATAAAAGGATTTGCTGCGGCACAATAAAAAGCTCCGTTTTGGTGAGAAACGGAGCTTTTTATTATATAATAATGAAAAAGGGAGGAGAGCTGAAAAATCAGCTCGTATTATGAAAAAAATTTTAGATAGTGTACGCTCTTTAAGATGCTTTTCATTTTCATCTTATGGCCTTATTATATTTGTCAATCATGAAGAGATTATGTTGATTCTGTAAAACTTTTTTGAATGATATTTGAACAAAATGTGAATGAACGGGATCTCCCTGATAAATCAGGCTTTTTTGACGTCCGGAAGGGAGCTTGGCTGCATTTTGACTGCATAGAAATAATTTTCCAGTTTATCCTGAAACGAGTTGTCAAGGGCTTTTTAATCCTCGGAAAACAGCACTTCGGCAAGCTGGTCGGCGGTGTCAACGAGTATTTCTTCCTCGACATACCGCTTTTCTGTGCTGATTTTCAGCAGCAGATAGCCCAGCTTGTCAGACCAGAGCCATTCCAG
>CALWQE010000279.1 GCA_944383605.1 uncultured Lachnospiraceae bacterium | reverse complement strand
AGCGGGATTTTCATAGTAACTATATCATAGCATAATGGCTATTATTTCACAATATTACAGATTGCCGGTTTTCCCCTCTTCTCCCTCCGTTTTCTCAGGATATTTTCATTCTCCGCCCAGGCGGGTTAGCCAAAGCCGGCGATTGGGGCCGCTGCTTTCGGACGGTGTGCCGGTATCCCGGCGGAAAACGCTCCGGGTCAGGACTCCTCCGGCTCGAAGGCCGCGGGATCTCCTGCCGCTTCCGCCAGGGAAATCACATCTAGAGAGGTTTTCATGATGTCCTTCACCTCATCCTCTGTTATATGGAGCCGCTGCGCCAGCTCTGCCAATGTGGGCTGAGCGCCGGATTCCTCTGCGGTCTCCTCCGTCAGATCCATCACCCGGTTGGCCCGCTGGGCCAGTTTTTCACCGATTCCCTTCTGATCTCTCTGCTCCTTGATGGCCGCTTCCATAGCAGCCTCGCTTTTTTTCTCCACAATATACAGAAAATCCTCCGGATCCAGCTTGGGGTATTGGAAGCCCAGGGCGTGGATTTCTTCCATCAGCATGATGTTGCCCTCCTGGATCAGATCAGGCAGGGCCACTCCCCGTCCGGCATACCGTCTGGCCCACTCTGCGATCCGGTGAAGATTTCCCTCCGCCAGACGGTCAGCCGCCTCCAGCTCCCCGGCCAGCGCCCGCGGGAAAAGCAGCGCCATCTCCTCTTTCGTGCAGGGCGCAATCGCCTCCAGGTCGCTCATATACATGCGGAAAAAACGCTCCTCCTCTTCGGAAGCCTCAGCTCCTTCCTCCATCTCCTCAGAAAAGCCCGTCTGTCTGCCTGCCTCCGGGCCGCGGGCAGAAAAGCCGGAGCCTTCTTCTCCCGGTTCCAGGATTCTGACCTGATTATCCTCCAGATACCGGAACACCGGAGCCAGCTGCTCCCTCGTCAGATGCAGCTCCTCAAACCACTGCTCCACATCGCCGGCGCCGATCTGTCCTCCGTTTACCGAAGCCGTCTCCAGCAGCTCCGTCAGCATTCTCATAAACTGATTTTGATCAATCATGTCCGTTCCTCTCTAAATCTTCATCTATACTGTTTTGACATATTTTTTTCTGTCCTTTTATTTTACTACGAAACATGGCGGCAGACAAGCCGTCCTGCTATTTCCATCCTTTCCTGTACATGTTCCCATGCCCATGATATAATGTTCAAGAAGCGCACATGATACCTGCGCCAGCAGGCCAAATGCAGGCGCCATATTTTTATGCGAGGTAATATCCATTGAGAAAATTTTTTAATATCCTGTATATCTTTATCCCCTTTATTTTATCACAGATCATCCTGGCTCTCTGCAGCTTTGGCATTATGCTGCTGATTCGATTCCTGGCCGCTGCGGGTATCCTGACAGGCGGCGCCAGACAGCTGACCCTGGCCACGGAGGCTCTTTATTATCTGACCGGGCCGGTTATCGCCGCCTTGCTCTGCCGGGCCGCCTGCCGCCGGTTTCTGGACAGCCTGGCGGCAGACAGAAGCTTCCGGCCCCGCCTCCAGACCATTGCCGTCCTGTTTTTCCTGGGCATTACCATACAGTATGCGCTGTCCATGACGCTGACCGGCATATCCATCCTCTTTCCGGACGCCTTCCAGGCGTATGCCAGAAGGCTCCAGGAGCTGGGCATGACCGATCCGACTCTGTTTTCCATTCTTTCGGGCGTGATCATCGCCCCGGTTTATGAAGAATTTATATTCCGCCGGCTGACCCTTTCCATTGCCCAGAAATCCATGCCCTTCTGGGCGGCCAACCTGTTCCAGGCAGCCATCTTCGGCGCGGCCCATATGGATCTGGTGCAGGGCTCCTACGCCTTTTTGCTGGGACTGCTTCTGGGTTATCTGTTTTGGCGCTACCGCTCCATTATTCCAGGTATCCTGCTCCACTTCGCCATCAACCTGTCCGGCTTCTTCCTGGTACCGGACAGCGCGGCGGCTGCTCTTTTACTGCTGGCTGCCTGCGCAGCCGGACTGTGGGCGGCTCTGAGAGCACAAAAGCGGCAGGCGCCGGAGCAATATTTGTTCCGGTAACGGTTCCGCCATATTTTACCTCCTAAATCTTGAGATACGCAAAAAAATCCATTATAATAATCAAAAATATCACCAACAGAATTATCCGAATATCAGGGAGATAAGAAAATGAAAATCGAATTGGAACATCTCACAAAAACCTTCCCAGGCCGGGGCAGGAAAGAACAGGCCGGCGTAACGGCTGTCAATGATTTTTCCTGCCAGATCCCCGACGGCGAGCTGATCGCCCTGCTGGGCCCCTCCGGCTGCGGGAAAAGCACCACGCTGAATCTGATCTGCGGACTGGAAACCCCTTCCGCCGGTAAAATTCTTTTCGGCGGCGAGGACGTCACCTCTCTTGCGCCGGAGCTGCGGGGCGTAGGCATGGTATTTCAGAATTATGCCCTTTATCCCAACATGACCGTCCGGCAGAATATTATGTTTCCCCTGGAAAACAAAAAGAAAAAAGAGAGGCTGCCTAAAGAAGAAATGGAGAAACGGGTCATGGATACTGCCCGCCTGGTTCAGATCGAGGAGCTGATGGAGCGCAAGCCAAAGGAACTGTCCGGCGGCCAGCAGCAGCGGGTAGCCATCGCCCGGGCGCTGGTAAAAATGCCGAAGGTTCTGCTGCTGGACGAGCCTCTGTCCAACCTGGACGCCCGCCTGCGCCTGAAAACCCGGGAGGAGATTCGGAAGATTCAGAAGCAGACCGGAATCACCACTGTTTTTGTCACCCATGACCAGGATGAAGCCATGAGCATTTCTGACCGGATCGCGGTCATGAACCAGGGCGCCCTGATGCAGGCAGGCAGGCCCCAGGAGGTATATGACAATCCGGTCAACCTGTTTGTAGCGAAATTTCTGGGGACGCCGCCTATCAACGTATTTGAAGGGGTGGTAAAAGACCAGACGCTGTACATCGGCAGTGAGGCAGTCCTTTCTGTAAAGGGCGTCGGCGACCAGCCGGTATGGGCGGGCGTCCGTCCGGAAGGATTTATCCCGCAGGAAAACGGACCCCTGGGATGCCGGCTGAACCGGGTGGAAATCATGGGGCGGGACGTCAGCATCATATCTGGCCACGATGCCTGCGCGGGGCAGGATATCCGTTCCATTATCAGCGCCGAAAACCATGTGGACACCGGCTCTGACACAGTCCGGTTCGCCCTGAAGCCTAATAAAGTATTTTTATTCCATAAGGAGACGGAAGAGCGAATCCCCTTCGCCTCTAACTGAAAATTTACGGTGCGCGGATCAGACAGGCCGCAGATATCCTCTTTTTTTGCCTGATTCGCATCGCTCCGGCTAAGGGATGATCTCCACGCCCGCCGCTCCCGTTCTCTGCCAGGGGAATGGCCGCCAGACGGACGCGGTTTCAGAAAGGAGAAAGACATACCATGAGCGGAAATAATAAAAAGGCCTGGCTTTATCTTTTGCCGGCCCTCCTTTTCCTGATCATTTTTATGGTATACCCGCTGATCGACGTATTGATTTATTCTATGGAGGAAGGATTTAATTTTGCTTCCCAAACCTATTTCGGCGTGGGCCTCTACAATTATTCCTATGTGCTCCACGACCCCTATTTTCTCCAGGCAGTGCAGAATACCTTTATTCTGGTAATCATCACTGTACCAGTTTCCACCGGCCTGGCCCTGCTGATTTCCCTGGGACTCAGCTCGATCCGGCCCCTGCGCAGCCTGTATCAGACGATTTATTTTCTGCCCTATGTAACCAATACCCTCGCGGTAGGGCTGGTATTTATGATTCTGTTTCAGCGGACAGAATATACTGACGGCCTGGTCAATCTGATGCTCAGCTGGTTCGGGGCAGGCCCTGTTGATTTCATTGACGGGCCTTACTGGGCGAAAATGTTCGTCCTCTGTTTCTACACCATATGGGTTGTGATGCCTTTTAAAATCCTGGTGCTGACCAGCGCCCTGGCATCCGTAAATCCGGATTATTACAAAGCGGCCCGGGTGGACGGAACGCCCCGGCTGCGGGTTTTTGCCAGGATTACCCTGCCGGCTATCTCGCCTATGCTGTTTTATCTGATCATTACCGGCTTCATCGGCGCCTTTAAGGCCTACAGCGATGCGGTAGCCCTGTTCGGCACCGATCTGAACGCAGCCGGCATGAACACCATCGTAGGCTATGTCTACGACATGCTCTACGGCGACAGCGGCGGATACCCGTCCTATGCGTCGGCGGCAGCCATTATCCTGTTTGCCATTGTCCTGACCATCACATGTGTCAACCTGCTGGTCAGCAGGAAAAAAGTTCAGTATTAACAGGAGGCACAAAATGGAACAACATATTGATTTTGAACAGATGCAGATCGTGCAGAACCGCCGGAACAGGGCCCGCAAGGCCGTCACCTATGTCCTGCTGAGCCTGTGGGCGGTCATCGTCCTCTTTCCTTTTTACTGGATGCTGCTGACATCGGTGAAAAGCTACAGCTCCTATAACGCGGAGTATGTGCCTTCTTTTATCACCCTGTCCCCCACCCTTCAGAATTACCGGGACGCCTTTACCCAGGTGCCGCTGGCAGGCTATCTGATGAATACCGTAATTTTCGCCGTCATTACTACGGCGCTGATGGTAGTGGTCAGCGTCCTGGCCGCTTATGCCTTTGCCCGGCTGCGGTTCCGGGGAAAGAATCTGGTCTTTACCCTCTTTCTTTCTCTGATGATGATCCCCACAGAGCTGGTCGTCATCACC
>CALWQE010000278.1 GCA_944383605.1 uncultured Lachnospiraceae bacterium | reverse complement strand
GGTGATTCTGGTTTCCATTTTATTCAATACCCTGTTCCTTCAGATAATCCATAACATCCTTTACTGTAGACATCGCTTCCAGATTTTCTGTGGGAATCTCAATGCCAAACTCATCCTCCAGCGCCATAATCAGCTCTACCACCGCCAGGGAATCAGCTCCCAGGTCATCCTTAAAAGAGCTTTCCTCTGTAATCTGGCTCTCATCAATATCCAGCTGCTCTGCGATAATCGGTTTCATTCTCTCTAACATGTTTTAATCTCCTTGTTTTTCTTATTTTTTATTTATGCAAAAAGAGCTGTTTCCTCTTATGCTTTTCTTTCATTATGCTTTTAGCAAATAAATATTTTATCAATTATTCCATTCCACCAGGGCTGCCCCCCAGGTCAGCCCTGCCCCGAACCCTGCCAGGATCAGCTTTTCCCCCGGCTGCAGCGCGCCGGCCTGATCCAGCTCATGGAGCAGAATCGGGATGCTGGCAGAGGAGGTATTGCCATAGCGGCTTAGATTTACCGGAAATTTTTCTGCAGGCTCCTTCATCTTTCTGGCCACAGCGGCAATAATGCGTTCATTTGCCTGGTGGAGAATGTAATGGCCGATCTGATCCGCCTGCAATCCTTCCCTGTCCAGCACTTCCTCTATCACCGCCGGCACCTGGCGCGCCGCAAAGCGAAACACTTCCTGGCCATCCATATGCAGGTAATCGATTCGCTTCCGGCTCTCTTCACTGTGGCAGAGAATATTGCTGCTGTAACACCGCAGCACATCGCCGCCTTTTCCGTCTGCTCCCATTACTACGCTTCCGATGCCCCGTTCTCCCTTCTCAACGATTACCCCGCCTGCTCCGTCTCCAAAGAGAACGCAGGTGCTCCGCTCCGTCCAGTCCACTACCTTTGAGATGGTTTCCGCGCCGATCACCATCCCACGCTCATACATGCCGCTTTCAATATAGCCCTTCGCCACGCTCAGACTGTAAAGAAAACCGGAACAGGCCGCATTCAGGTCAAAACAGAACGCATGGGAAGCGCCCACCGCCTCCTGCACCAGGCAGGCCATATTGGGAAACAGATGATCCGGCGTGCCAGTCGCCACAATAATAAACTGAAGATCTTCCGCCTCCCATCTGCTGCGGCTCAGCACATCCATGGCCGCCTTTACCGCCATCTGGCTGGTGGATTCTCCCACTGCTATATGGCGGCTGCCAATGCCTGTCCTGCTTCGGATCCATTCGTCGCTGGTATCCATCACACGGGCCAGATCCTCGTTGGTCACTTCCCGTTCCGGCACATACGCGCCGGTTGCCGTTATTTTTGCTGCTGTCATATCTTTACTCTTTCTGCAACTTATTTTTCATTTCAAATAGTTTGAGTTTCAAATTATTTGTTTTGATAATCAAACTATATGACATAACCAGATATTTGTCAAGGCCCAAATTGCAAAACACATGTAAAACCGCGCCTTCTTCGCGGTAATATTTCACTGTTTTACTTATGTCCAAAATATGAATTTTCTCTTAATTTCCTGTCAAAAAATCCGCCCTTTATTGACATAATCTTCCCCATATGTTACATTTATAAGTGTTCGCGATTATATTAGCAGGGGGTTTTAAACTATGAAGACAACAGGCGTTGTAAGACGGCTGGATGAACTTGGACGTGTTACCCTCCCAATCGAACTGAGACGTTCGTTTCAGTTAGAGGAAAGAGACGCGGTAGAAATATTTGTGGAGGGTGATAGTATTATCCTTAAAAAGTACATATCCAGTGACATTTTTACAGGCAGCAGGGAAGATCTGGTGGAGTATAAAGGAAAATTGGTTTCCAAACAGTCTATCAAAGAATTAGCAGCTCTGGCTGGCCTAAAAGTAATCGAAGAATGAGGAAACAGAAAACCGGCTGACGATCGTCAGCCGGTTTTCTGTTTCCCCTTCTCTTTTGTAAAGTGAATTTCTTTTCTATATCATTTTCGGCCGTCGGTAATATATTTCTGCTGACAGCTTATCTTTGTCATAAATCTTCTCTTCGTTCCCGAAATCTGGCCCAATATGATACCGATACGCCTTGATCTGGATTTTCATAGCAGTGGCGGCAATGGGCTTTGATCAGAATACAGTCTCCCTCCTGCAGTTCAAATTTCTGATCTTCAATCCGAATCACCAGCGTCCCGCTGATAATCGTGCCTACCTCGTCGAAATCATGGCTTCTCCAGGAACCGTCCCATTCGCATCCCGCTTCCAGCACCATATAAAAAAAAGAAGAATTTCCTGTTCCGAATTTTATCGTTTCCATCCTGACCTGGCTGTCCTGCTCCTCGGAAATTTCCCGGTCTTTTTTCCGTACCACGATCCTGGCTTCCGCATTCCGCTCCAGCAGGTCGGTAATAGAACTGCCAAATACCTCGCAAATTTTCTGAACATTTTGCAGCGTGGGACTGCACAGGTTTCTCTCCAGATTGCTCAAATATCCAATCGACAACCCCGTCTCTTTAGACATCTGCTGTAAAGTAATTGCCTTTGATTTTCTCAGGCTCCTAATGCTACTCCCAATTTGGCTGATGTCGCTCATGTTATTTCTCTCCTCCCACGTATACTCCCCTTTTTAGAAAACCCATTTGTATCAAGTATATCGTTAATCGCAGGAAAATGCAATAAATTTTTTTAATTGCCAGATAAAATGTGTAATTATCCGGTGAACTATTATAGATTTTAGACAAATTATATTTATTCTTTAATTTTCATAAAAATATTTCACATTTTTCATATATAATAATTTATTCCATTATTTTTCACATATCTGTTCCGGCCTCTTCGTCAGATCCTGGCGCGGATTTTTCCTTTTCCACCAGATACTGATAAACATCCCGACGGGAAAGACCCCTGTCCCTGGCCACCTGTCTGATGGCTTCCTTTTTCGCCATCCCCTGAGCCAGATATTGTTTCAGGTGCTCTTCTACCGGTATCGCCTCCCAGGACCGAATCTGTTCTTTTTCGATTTCCGCCCGGCTTTTCCCCTCAATGACCAGCACATATTCTCCTCTGGGTTCTGTTCCTTCATAATAGGCAGAGGCCTCCTCCAGCGTGGTCAGCCGCTCCTCCTCATACTGCTTTGTCAGTTCCCTGCATATCGTCAGCCGCCGGCTTCCCCCCAAGACGGCTTCCAGCTCTTTGAGTGTTTTTCTCAGATGGTGGGGCGCTTCGTACAATATGATTGTCCGGGTTTCCCCAGTCATCTCGTCCAGGACGGCTGTCCGCTCTTTTTTATCATAGGGCAGAAATGCTTCAAAGCAGAATCTTCTGGTTGGAAGTCCTGATACGGTCAGGGCAGTGATACAGGCAGAGGGGCCGGGCAGAGAAGTCAGGGGAATACCCGCCTGATGGCACTGGCGCACCAGCTCCTCGCCCGGGTCTGATATGCCGGGCGTCCCCGCGTCCGTAATCAGCGCCACAGACAGCCCCTTTTCCATCTGTTCCACCAGATACCGGGCCTTCTCCACCTTATTATATTCATGATAGCTGGTCATCGGCGTTTTAATGCCAAAATGGTTCAGCAGCTTAATGCTGTGGCGGGTATCCTCCGCCGCGATCAGATCCACCGTTTTCAGCGTATTCAGCACCCGCAGCGTAATATCCTCCAGATTGCCGATGGGCGTAGCGCACAGATATAATTTGCCTGTCATTCTGATTTTTTCCTTTCTCCTGCCGGATTTCCCATATCTCAGTATCCGTAAACCGTATAAATTTCCCTGGAGTATACCCCCGGTTCCTGGTAGACGATCACCGGGGCCTCTACCCGCAGCTGAGGACGGCCCCCCGCATAGGCTTCGATCAGCACCATATTGGCCTCCTCTCCGATAAAGGGATGAACCATTTTCATCCGTTTCGGCTCCAGATGAAAGGCGCGCATCGTCTCAAACAGCTCCGGCAGCCTCCGGGGTCTGTGAACCAGATAAAACCTGCCGCCGGGCCGCAGCACACGGGCAGCCTCCCTGGCCACATCCTGAAAGGTACAGAGGATTTCATGACGGGCTATGGCTTTCGGCTCCTCCGGGTTCTTCAGCCCATGGCTCTCATTCATATAAGGAGGGTTGCAGGTAACGACATCAAAAGAAGCCTCCCCGAACAGAGAAGAGGCTTCCTTTAAATCGCCGCATACGATTTCTATCCGGTCTTCCAGATGGTTATAAGCTACGCTGCGTCTGGCCATATCCGCCATATCTGCCTGTATCTCCAGTCCGGCGAAATATGACCCTTCTGTCTTTGCTTCCAGAAGGATGGGGATAACCCCTGTCCCGGTTCCCAGATCCAGGGCTTTCTCCCCTTTCTTCACCCGGGCAAAGCCGGACAGCAGTACCGCGTCCATCCCGAAGCAAAACCGCTTCGGTTTCTGTATAATCTTGTAATGGTTGCGCTGCAGGTCATCCAGCCGCTCATCCTCATAAATCACAGGCGTCATGATAATTTTGAATTTCCTTCCTTCTTTTCCAGCGCTTCCAGCGCTTTTAACTCTGCATCGTTAATGTTTACCTTTTCCTTTTTCCGTTTGGGCCTGAACTTCAGCTGCTTTACCCGGTACTCCCTGACATCTTTATCATCCTTATCCAGCGTAACGATTACCTTAACCGTCTGACGCAGCACGTTCACGCTCTGCACCTCTCCCCGGAAACCGTCATCTGTAGTCACATAATCTCCCACTGAGGGCAGACGGCTGTTCAGATATTCATAGGTTTCCTCCTCATTTTTCAGACAGCACATCAGCCTGCCGCAGGTTCCGGATATTTTGGACGGATTCAGGGAAAGATTCTGTTCCTTCGCCATTTTAATGGAAACGGGAATAAATTCTGACAGATAGGTATGGCAGCACAGCTCCCGTCCGCAGTTGCCTACGCCGCCCAGTATCTTCGTCTCGTCTCTTACCCCGATCTGGCGCAGCTCAATTCTGGTCTTGAAAACAGAAGCCAGATCCTTTACCAGCTCACGGAAGTCGATCCTCCCGTCTGCCGTAAAATAAAACAGTACCTTATTATTATCAAAGGTATATTCTGTGTCGATCAGCTTCATTTCCAGCTTGTGCTTTGCGATTTTTTCCAGGCAGATCTGATAGGCTGTTTTTTCTTTTTCCTTATTTTTCGCCTCAATCTTATCATCTTCCGCCGTGGCGATCCGCAGCACAGGCTTCAGCGGCTGTACTACCTTCTGATCCTCCACTTCCTTTACGCCCATAACCACATGGCCGTATTCCACGCCCCGGGCCGTCTCCACAATGACATGCTGGCCCTTTTCAATTTTCATATCTGCCGGGTCAAAAAAATAGATTTTTCCGGCAGTCCGAAATCTGACACCAATTACTTTTATCATAACAGATCTCCTAACTTACTTCACGTTCCGGCCTGCTGCCTAATTCTCCTTTATCGTCAGAAGCAGCAGCTCTATGGCCAGATCAAAATTTACATTGGCCTCCAGTCTGGCAGCCGCCCTGTCAATCGCGCTGACAATCTCATCAATCCCATGAAAGCTGCTGAAATTGGCCGTCTTTCTGATCGCGCCCAGCTCATGAGAAAAAATCATGACATTTGCATCCTGGGTGGCTTTAAATACCATCACATCCCTGTACCATAGCTTCATCAGCTCCAGGCAGACCTTAAAATCTCCCGTATTATCCTTCAGTACCTTCATACTTTCCAGCATCACAGGCACTGACATTTCCTTTGCCCCCTTCAGAATACGGAGAACACCCTGGTACATTTCCATAAATTCTTCTGACTGTACCAGAGAAATGGCTTTCCCCAGATTTCCTCTGGAAAAGGCTGTGCAGATATCCGCCTGCTGCTTCCCGATATGGAGATGCTCCAGCAGATGTTCCCTGACCACTTCATCCGGCAGCGGCTGCAATGACAGGGTAACGCACCGTGAAAGCACTGTGGGCAAAAACGAGCCGCTGCTGGCGGCAAGCAGAAGAATCACGCCGTATGCCGGCGGCTCCTCTATTGTTTTCAGCAGGGCGTTCTGAGCCTGCACTGTCATCTTCTCCGCTTCATCCACAATATAAATCTTAAAAGGGCTATTGTAGGGCCTGATCTGGATATCGTCCACCAGCTGCTCCCGGATATCGTCCACGCCGATGCTTCCCGGCTTTTCATGGGTGACATATATGACGTCCGGATGGTTATCGCTCATAAACTGCCGGCAGGAATGACACAGCCCGCAGGGCTCTCCGCCGCGCCTGTTTTCACACTCCATGGCCATGGCAAAGGTTTTTGCCATCATTTTCTTTCCCATTCCCGGCTCCCCTGACAGAATATAGGCATGGGAAGTATGCTCCTGTTCCATTGCTTTGATCAAATGTTCTTTTATAGGCTCCTGCCCTGAAATATCTTTAAACTGCCACATATTCCCCTCCTATCATAAGCCTCCGGCTGATGCGCAGCGGTTTTCTGCGGGGCCGCAGAAACCGCCCTATGCGCAATGATATAATGGCCACTCTGTGGCCATTATATCATAACTCTACTCGCAGTAAAAGGAGATTGTGCTTTTTTGTTTGCGGGGCAGGGGGAGGCGGTCAGCAAATAACCGGGAGCCGGAAGGAGGAGGGGCTCTCTGCCTGGATTCCCTGTACCTCCAGGCCGGCTGTCAGGTAGTCCCGGATCAGCTTCAGGCAATGGCTGTCAATCACTTCTCCCGGCGTAAGAAGGGGAATGCCCGGCGGGTAGAGATAAAGGAACGCAGCGCAGACTTCCCCTTCTGCTTCATCGGTCTTCATCATTTTTTTCTGCCGGGACATGGCCTGCGCGATGGACATTTTGGAGGCAGGAGCGCAATCCCACCCTTCATTCCGCAGGGATTGTTTTCCTGTCTGGCTCTCCTGAGCTG
>CALWQE010000277.1 GCA_944383605.1 uncultured Lachnospiraceae bacterium | reverse complement strand
TGCCCGCAAAAGGTCGTCTGGCTGCAATCAGAGATGGTTGCGGCTTTTTTGTTTTCTGGAACCATTTACCTGGGGTATTTTTCCTTCATATTAATTGAAAAGCCGGGGGCGGTATGGTAGAATAATTCCAAAGCAACGGTTCAGCCTGCGTATTAAAGGCTGTTTGCGCAAAGACCGGAGGCTTTTGGGGGTACTTATGAAGAGAGGGAGAACAAAGCACCTGGACTTTATCTGCGGCGACATACTTGCCCTGGAGCTGTCATACTTGACGGCCGCTTTTCTGGTCCGGACTCTTTGGCCGAAGGCGGAGGTTTCCTGGAACCTGCAGCAGGGAATTTCGATGATTTTCATCATGTTCACTGTGATTTTCTTTACAGAAGGCTATAAAGATATACTGAGCCGTGGATATTTAAAAGAGATGCTGGCGGTGATCCGCCAGATGGCTCTGATTCTGGCGGTGGATGCGGTGTACATCCTGGCCTTCTGGTTTGAGGGGATCTATACCTGGGGATTGCAGTGCCTTACGCTTCTTCTGGGGGTCTTGTTTATCTATGTGGAACGGATCACGCTGAAGCGATGGCTGAAAAGGAAATTTTCCAAGTTAAAATACGCCAGAACCATTATGATTATTGCCACAGAGGATCAGGCGGAGCGTCTGATCGCCCATATCCAGTCCAGGGCGATTACCATTTTCCGGATTTCCGGCCTGGCGGTTGTGGACCAGGATATGAAGGGGCAGACCATCCGGGGAGTGCCGGTGACGGCGAACCGCCAGGAGATCATAGAATATGTAGGCTCTCATATTATCGATGAGGTCTTGATCAGCGTACCGGGAGATTCAGCCTATGAATCAGAGCTGGCCCGCGAGTTCCTCCAGGTGGGGCTGGTGGTGCATATTTATATGGAACAGCGTTTTGAAGAGCTTCCCAACCGGAGACAAGAGCAGATCAGCGGTATGAATGTGCTTACCTGCTTTAACCGTGAGATTCCATTGTGGATGCTCTTCTGTAAGCGGGTCATAGATTGTGCGGGCGGAGCAGTGGGCTCCATTTTGGCGGTGCTGATTGGCCTGGTGATCGGCCCGATTATTTACATAAAATCCCCAGGCCCGATTATTTTCAGCCAGATCCGGGTAGGGCGCAACGGCAGAAAATTCCGAATCTATAAATTCCGCTCCATGCGCCTTGACGCGGAAAAAGAGCTGGAAGGCCTTATGGCCCAAAACAAGATGAAGGGCAACATGTTTAAGATTGACGACGATCCAAGAATTATTCCGGGCATCGGACGTTTTATCCGCCGTACCAGCCTGGATGAATTTCCCCAATTTTTCAACGTATTAAAGGGCGACATGAGCCTGGTGGGAACCAGGCCGCCTACGGAAGCCGAGTACCAGCAGTACAGCTTTTACCAGAATAAACGCCTCGCTATGAAGCCTGGCATCACAGGCATGTGGCAGATCAGCGGCCGCAGTGAAATCACGGATTTTGACGAGGTGGTGAAGTTGGACAGCCAGTATATCGACAGCTGGACCATTGAGAAGGATATCAAAATTATTTTGAAGACGGTGGTTGTGGTGCTTAAGAAGAGCGGGAGCGTATAGAGACGAAAGGAGCGCAGCGATGCGAATTGATTTAAGCCGGAAGACGGTTCTTGTGACAGGAGCTGCAGGTTTTATAGGAAGCGGTCTTATTCTACAGCTTTTAAAGCAGATTCCGTCAATATTTATCGTAGGAATCGACAATATGAACGATTATTATGATGTGTCATTGAAGGAATACCGGTTAGATCTGATTCAGCGGGTGACAAAACAGCTGCCGCATCCTGCTTGGGCATTTTACCGGGGATCGATTTCAGATCAAAGTCTTATGGCGGAGATTTTTGGGAAGTATCGCCCGTATGTAGTTGTGAATTTGGCTGCTCAGGCAGGAGTCCGATATTCGATTGATAATCCAAGAGCATATATTGAATCGAACGTGGACGGCTTCTTCTGTATTTTGGAGGCATGCCGGCATTCCTATGATCAGGATGAAGCAGGAGTTGGACATTTGGTCTTTGCTTCGTCATCGTCCGTATATGGGAGCAATATGAAGGTGCCCTATTCTACGGATGACCCGACAGATCATCCGGTTTCATTGTATGCGGCAACCAAGAAAACCAATGAGCTTATGGCCTATGCATATAGCAAGCTGTATAACATTCCCACTACGGGCCTGCGTTTTTTCACTTTTTATGGACCGGCTGGACGGCCTGATATGGCATATTTCAAGTTTACGGACAGCCTTCGGGCTGGAAAAGCGATTCGCTTATTTAACTATGGAAATTGCCGGAGGGATTTTACATATATAGATGATATTGTGGAGGGGGTGATCCGGGTCATGCAGGGACCGCCCGAACGCCGGACGGGGGAGGACGGCCTTCCGCTTTCGCCGTATGCCCTTTACAATATTGGCAACAGCCATCCGGAAAATCTGTTGGATTTTGTGACGATCTTACAGGAAGAGCTGATACGCGCGGGGATATTGCCAGAGAACAGCGAATTAGAAAGCCTTAGACAGCTTGCGCCAATGCAGCCGGGAGATGTGCCGGTTACCTATGCGGATACATCGGCGCTGGAAAGAGATTTTGGATTCAAACCCAATACAGATTTAAGAACCGGCCTGCGCAAATTTGCGGAATGGTATCGGGATTTCTATCTGCACCCCGTAAGCTGACAGAAGCGGAAAATGTTCCAAGCCTTAGGCGGATCGGATAAAAGAGGATGAAAATGAAAACAGAAGAAAGAGATTGGAAGGACCTGAAAATTGCGGTAGCAGGGGCAGGCTATGTAGGGTTGTCGATTGCGGTGCTGCTGTCCGTACATCACAAAGTGACATTGGTAGATATTGTTCCGGAAAAAGTGGATCTGATTAACAGTGGGAAATCGCCGATCCACGATCCTGAGATTGAAGAGTATTTGGCGGGGGGAAAGCTGAATTTGACGGCGACTCTGGACGCAGATACGGCTTACCGGGAAGCGGATTTTGTGGTAATCGCCGCGCCCACCAATTACGACAGCGAAAAGAATTATTTTGATACTTCCGCAGTGGAGACGGTTATAGGACAGGTAATGAGGTGTAATCCTAAGGCCATTATTGTGATTAAGTCCACAATTCCGGTGGGGTACACGGCTTCCATTCGGGAAAAGACAGGAAACCGGCAGATTTTGTTTAGTCCGGAGTTTTTAAGAGAGAGCAGGGCCCTTTATGATAACCTGTATCCAAGCCGAATCATCGTGGGAACAGATATGGAAGATTCGGATTTGACGGAGGCAGCGCGCCGGTTTGCGGAGCTTCTAAAGGAGGGAGCCATAAAGGAGGATGTGGAAATTCTGATTATGGGATTTGCGGAGGCGGAAGCGGTGAAGCTGTTCGCGAATACCTATCTGGCGCTTCGAGTGGCCTATTTTAACGAGCTTGATACATATGCTGAGATGAAAGGCCTTAACACCAGACAGATTATTGAAGGGATATCTCTGGATCCCCGGATTGGGAAGCATTATCATAACCCATCTTTTGGCTATGGTGGGTACTGCCTTCCAAAGGATACAAAGCAGCTTCTCGCAAATTATAAAGATGTGCCGGAAAATTTGATTGGTGCAATTGTGGAATCAAATCGAACCAGGAAAGATTTTATCGCGGATCAGGTACTGCGCATGGCCGATTATTATGAAGCATCTAGCGCATACGATAAGCACAGAGAGAAGGAAATCGTAATCGGCGTATACCGTTTGACCATGAAGTCAAATAGCGACAATTTCAGGCAGAGCTCGGTTCAGGGAATTATGAAAAGGCTTAAGGCAAAAGGCGCAAAGGTAGTAATTTATGAGCCGACCTTGGAGGATGGACAGACATTTTTCGGAAGTCCGGTGGTAAATGATCTTCAGGAATTTAAAAAACAGAGCAAGGTTATTATTGCGAATCGGTATAACGCGTGCCTTGATGATGTCAGGGATAAGGTTTATACCCGGGATATTTTTCGGGAGGATTAGGGATGGAGTGGTATCCATTGAAACCGGATCGGACAGGCGACAGGTACGTAGTGGTTTTGAATGGCGATGGCAGAAGATGGGTATTCCCTTTTCAAGGTCTTGAAGCGG
>CALWQE010000276.1 GCA_944383605.1 uncultured Lachnospiraceae bacterium | reverse complement strand
ACCTTTACCACAGCCACCAGAATGCCGATTAAAACACCCAGAATCGTGGCGAACAGAGCCACCAGCAGCGTTACCTTGACGCCGCTCAGATACGCCAGATACCGCTGTTCCGGTATCAATGCGTTATAAAAACTTGTATAAATACTATTCAGCCATTCCATCGGGTCTCCTATCCTTTCTCTTTTGATTTAACCGAATCCGGGAGCCGTCTCCCGTCCGACATTACCCGATTTATTCGGCCTCAGTCTCGGCAGCTTCTGTTTCAGCCGCTTCTGTCTCAGCCGCTTCTGTCTCGGCTGCTTCTGTCTCGGCTGCTTCTGTCTCGGCTGCTTCAGTCTCAGCGCCTGCTTCTGTTTCCTCTTCTGCCTCGCCGCTTCCTACATGGTTTGCGATGATTTCATCCAGCTGGCCGCTTTCTTTCAGCTCGGCGATCACTTCATTGATCACATCCAGCATTTCTGTGTTGCCTTTCTGTACAGCGATCGCATACTGGTCTACAAATAAGGGATCTCCTTCCAGAATAGCCAGCGCGCCTTCAGAGGATGCTACCAGCTCCTCTGCCGGAAGCTCATCCATTACGATGCAGTCAATCTTGCCGTTTTTCAGATCCTCTGCTGCCTGAGCGAATTTGGTATACCGTTTTACCTCAGAGGGCTCGGTATTGTCCGGATTGGAAACCCACAGATCAGCGATGTTGCCCTGCTGCACGCCTACTACCTTGCCAGTCAGCTGCTCGCCTGTAGGCTCTGTTACAGCCGGCTCTGCCGCATTTACCACAACAACCTCAGTGGAATCTACATAATTATCGGAGAAATCCATTACCTTCGCTCTGTCAGGATCTACGGAAACGCCTGCAGCCACAAAGTCTACCTTGCCCTGCTGTACTGCCAGCAGCGCGCCGTCAAAGTCCATGTTCTGGATTTCCAGCGGTCTGCCCAGCTTGTCCGCTACCGCCTGGGCGATGTCCATATCGATACCCACTACCTGATCCCCTACCATATATTCATAGGGAGCGAAGCCTGCCTCTGTGCCTACGATCAGGGGCTCGCCTGAAGCCTCTGCAGCTGTTGTCTCAGCCGCCTCTGTCTCTTCTGCTGCCGCTGTTGTCTCAGCCGCCTCTGTCTGTGCTGCGGTGGTTTCCTCACTGCCGCCGCTGCAGGCAGTCAGAGAAAATACCATCATGCCGGCTAACATCATTGCCATAAGTTTCTTCATAATTCTTTCCTCCATTTTGAAATGATTTTTATCTGAACGGCAGCCTGCCCAGTGCAGGCGCCGCGGATAAACAGTTTACCGCGCAGATGAAACTGCCCGGCTGATCTGCTCAGGCTTCGGGAACCTCAGTCAGCAGATCCAGTTCAAAGACAGACCAGTTGTTTTCCACCGGTTCCTCCCATGTCCCCAGTTCCAGCTTTACATAGGAGCATTCTGCCGGCTGGAAGAGATAAGTCTCCTGATCCTCTGCCCGGGCCTGGACATCCGTCCAGTTTTCCCCGTCCCGGGATACATATATCCTGAGATTTCTGGGATAATCATCTCCCGTATTTCCAGTATCCACATGTACGCCGGAGATGGTAAAGGTATCTGTCAGGGCAAACTGGACGCTGATGCCAGGCTGCTGCGCCTGGCCGCTGGTCCACCGGGTTTCATTTTCCCCGTCTACCATATAAACCGCCTCCCAGGGCGTATAATCGGAAATCGCCTGTTTTACCACCCGCACCTGCCAGGTAGCCGCTGTTCCCGGCTCATCCCTGTGCTTTAACACAGAGCAGATCAGATTTTGATGGCTTCCTTCCGGATAGGCCAGCCGGATATGGGTCAGAGTTCCGGGAGAGAATGTTCCGCTGCTGTCCGCAGTGAGGACAGAATATTCCGGCGCCATCGGGATTTCCTCAAAATGCTCCCCGTCTTCTGATACCCAGATCCGTACATCGGACACATCTTTGCCGTCCTGATCCTGAATCCATACCTTATCCGCCAGAACCGGAACCTCATAGGCGCCTTCCAGCACCTCCATTCCATCCTGGCAGGTTTTCTCCCAGTCCATGCCGATTTCATTGCAGCGGGTTTTCCCATCCTCATTCCGGTAAAAAGCAGACCGGGAGGTAATGTCATAAGCTCTGCCGAAAAGGGAACTGAGCTTGATCCCATCTACCGTGACAGCCTTCAGCTCATCATAGAGATAATATTGGGCGATTCTTTCATTTTCCCAATAATCAGTATAAGCGGTAACAATATAGTCCGCCATCGCCTGGTCGTCCTCATGAACCACCCGGCTCCGATCCTCCGGCCGCAGCAGGCTGGAACTGGTCTCAAAAGGAAGCATCCATACCTTCAGCGTCTCCCGCTGATCCCGGTCGCAGGCGTTCTGCAGCAGCTCATAATGGCTGACATTCCAGTAATCCTTCTGGAAATAATGGTTTACAAAAGGCAGGGCAGGACGGTTAAAATAGGCGTATTCATAGGGATGATTGACGCCGATCCACCCGGCCAGAAAGAGGACGCTTCCGCCCACAGCCGCGCAGAAACCATATTTCACCCACTTCCTTCCCGCCTTTCCCGCCATTTTCCCCAGCCAGACAATGTCGTCCAGAGCGTACAGCGCCAGCAGCGGATAAATAAAGAAAAAATGCCTCCAGCTGTTATACAGCACCGGCCTGCTGACCAGCACATAGGCGAAGGGGATCGCCAGATTCAAAAGCAGAGCGATCCGAAACCATCCCCGTTCTGTCATAACCGCCTTTTTCCCGATGACCGCCGCGGCATCCTTTCCCTGATGAACCACGCCGGCAAAAAAACCGGCCAGATGAAGCAGCGGCGTGGTAATTCCGATACATACAAACAGATAATACCAGGGCAGCTCCGTGGAAAGGATATATTTTCCCATAAAAAAGGTATACGCATACCAAACCAGGTAATTGGAAAAGGTGCCGATCAGGTTGCCGATTTCTTCGATGGTATTTTCCCAGATTACCGGCGTCATCGCAAAGTAAAAGGCAAAGCAGAGAAGGCCTGTGGCCAGACACTTGAAAAATACCGGCTTCCATTCTCCCTCTCTGATTTTCCGGATAAACAGTAAAATCAGGCTGACCGCGATCACTATCGCTCCCACGATCCGCACATTGGTGCAGAGAGCGGCGCTGAACGCCAGCCCGATCAGCCGCGGCCAGCTGGTCTTCTGGATACAGGACAGCCCAAAGTAAAAGCTGACTGCGAAGGTGGACAGAAACATCATGTCCTTAATATTATAATAGGCGTTGGCCAGAATGATCGGGGACAGGAGAAAAAGGGCCGTCCCAAACAGGGAGAGATACCGGCTCTTCCTGTCTGAATTTCCCTGCTTTGTAAACAGCCTGCAGGTCAGGTAGAAAAAGACAGAGGCCAGAAAGAAAGCCAGGAAATTCGCCAGATGCCGCATCAGAAATACTTTGCGGATATCCAGCTGAAAGCCGAATAAATGCTCCACAAAAACCATCGGCAGCTGGACGGCTACGCCATAATAGCGGTATACATAATCCTTCAGCTCCGGCACCTGGGTAAAATCTACGCTGTCCGTCACAATGTCTGATACGGAAGGCACCATATATTTGTAGGCCGCCAGACTGCTCTCCCTCTCGATCACCTCGTCAGTGGAGACGCCGTAATCCTTTACCGTTGCCAGCCCATACAGCAGAAAACAGACAAAAAACAGAAGCACCGGCCAGTTGGCCTTCAGCCATCCTGCCGCCCTGTCTTTTGTAAAAATCTTTTTCATAAGTCGCAGTTCCTTTTCTGTTTCCGTAGCGAAAATCAGGGCATCCTGCGTCAAGATGCCCTGTTGTCCTTTCACTCTCATCATGAAGCGGGGGCTTCACTCTTTTCACAAAACACATGCTACAGCAGCGTATCCAGCGTCTGGCGCACTGCCTGGATAAAACCTTCGCTGGTCTCCACCACAGGATTCTCCAGACTGGTCATCAGCGCCAGGTCTTTCGTCATCCTGCCGCTCTCAATGGTATCGATCGTTGCCTTCTCCAGCAGATCCGCAAACCGTGTCAGCTCCGGCACCTGATCCAGCTCTCCTCTTTTGCGCAGAGCCCCTGTCCAGGCAAAGATCGTCGCCACGGAATTGGTAGAGGTAGCCTCGCCCTTCAGATGCTTATAATAATGGCGCTGTACGGTACCGTGAGCCGCCTCATACTCATAATAGCCCTGGGGAGAAACCAGCACAGAGGTCATCATCGCCAGAGAACCGAAGGCCGTCGCCACCATATCGCTCATCACATCGCCGTCATAATTTTTGCAGGCCCAGATATACCCGCCCTCAGACCGGATCACTCTGGCCACGGCGTCGTCGATCAGCGTATAGAAATAGGTGATGCCGGCTTCCTGGAAGCGGGCCGCGTATTCCTGATCATAGATTTCCTGGAAAATATCCTTAAAGGTATGATCGTATTTTTTGGAAATCGTATCCTTTGTGGCAAACCAGAGATCCTGCTTCGTATCCAGTGCATAATTAAAACAGCTTCTGGCAAAGCTTTCAATGGAAGCCTCCAGGTTGTGCATTCCCTGTACAATGCCGGGGCCGGCAAAATCGTGGATCAGCTCCCTGGTCTCGCTGCCGTCCTCCGCCGTATATACCATCTCGCATTTACCGGGGCCGGGGATTTTCATTTCCGCCGCTTTGTACACATCGCCGTAAGCATGACGGGCAATGGCAATCGGCTTCTTCCAATTCTTCACCACCGGCTCGATTCCCTTTACAATAATCGGCGTCCGGAACACGGTGCCGTCCAGCAGCGCCCGGATCGTGCCGTTGGGACTCTTCCACATTTCCTTTAAATGGTATTCCTCCATGCGGGCCGCATTGGGCGTAATGGTAGCGCATTTTACTGCCACGCCGTACTTTTTCGTTGCCATGGCCGCGTCCACCGTTACCTGATCGTTGGTTTCATTTCTATATTCCAGTCCCAGATCATAATATTCCGTATTCAGATCTATATAGGGGAGCAAAAGCTCATCCTTAATCATTCTCCAGAGAATCCGGGTCATCTCATCCCCATCCATTTCTACCAGGGGAACAGGCATTTTAATCTTTTCCATCATCCAGTATTTATCCTCCGTCATTTATGCTAATCATTATATGCCCAAAAAAACAGATTTGTCAACTGAAAACCACTTCCTCCCATTACGAATTTCAATACAATTTTTCCAGATATGCCCCGGAGTAGAAAAAATCCAGTATTTCCTCATAGGTTTTTCCCTGCTCCGCCATCCCGGCAGCTCCGTTCTGGCTCATCCCCACCCCATGGCCGTAGCCGCCGCCGGTCAGGGTAAATATCCTGCCGCCGTCCGCCTTTTCCTCCGCTGTCACATAGAAAAAAGCGCTGGGCAGCGACGGCCTCTGGCTGCTCTCCCCTTCCTGGTTCCGGTAAATCAGCTCTTCACTCCCCAGCATGTTCCGGATCACCTGCTGCCCCTGCAGCTTCACAGTCAGGCCCGGGCCGGTAATGGTAATTTCATCCGCCGTCCCGCCCCGCAGCCTTTTCGTCACCTCCACAGCTTCCACCGGCCCGCTAAAAGCAGTCCCGTCTCCCTGGGCTGTCACCTGCTCCGGATAAGCCGCAAGGTATTCCTCCAGCCGGCTGTTCAGCAGCTCTGCCAGCCATCCCCCATCCACGGAAACCGTCCACCGGTACCAGGGAAACCCGCTGTCATAGTCCTGCCCGGATGGCTGATCCATCCTGGTGCGGAAGCCTTCCTCACTGCTGTAATCCGCCCCTTCTTTGCCGCCGGAAATCTCTTTGACCGTCAAATAGCCATAATGCTCCGGGGCGGTTCCCCACACCTCCGTGTCCTCTGACACGCCCCAGGATGTGGAATAATAATAAGCCTGAATCGCCTGGCCCTGCCAAAAGGCGACCTCTCCATAGGTTTCCTGGACAGCCCGGGAGGCGGTTTCCTGCTCCGCGATATTGTTATATACCTGATAGCGGGTGCTGTCGTCCACATGGGCTCCGTATTCCCGGCAGCCGTTGGCCAGGAGCTGTCCGTAGGCATAGCTCCTGGCACAGACAGCCTGGGCCTTCAGCGCTTCCGCCGGGTAGCCGGAGGGCATCTCAGAGGGAACCACCCGGCACAGATAGTCCTCCAGCGCCAGTTCATTGACCAGCAAAAGCCCGCCTTCTCCCTCTGCGATTTCCAGGCTGCCCTGATAGGAAGGCGTGCCCTGGCTGCGGGTGACGGACAGCACCTCCAGTTCTCCCGCGTAGCTGTCACAGGTCACTGTCAGCCGTCCCCTGGACAGCCATTCGTGATCTTTTCCCACCGTAATCTGCTCCCCTGCCTGAAAAGACTGCTCCCAGCCATCGGCAGACACCCGGAAAGGGTCAGAGCAGGTGATCGTCAGGCTGTCGTGCCAGACTGACGAGTCAGCGCCGCAGATCAGCACCCGGATATTGGAAGCTTCCGGCGCCCGCACCGTCAGCGCCGCGCAGATCACACCGTCTGCCACCACAAACTGCTGGATATCATAACCGGTCAGGATAGCGGAAGCATCCTGCACCTCCAGCGTCCCATACACCTTGTAAACCCGGAAATCCTCTGATACCGGTACCTTTCCGTATCCCTCCAGCTCAATCGCCTCTTCTCCCACTGAAAGCACCTTAGCCTGTATGCTCTCCCGCTTCAGCGTCACCTGGCTGACCTGATGCCGGTTTACCGTCAGGTCCGCCACCACGCCCCCCAGATCCTCCGGCAGGTTTTCTCCCGGAAAGCTTCTCTCATATCCGTACAGGAAGGCACGCAGCTCCTCCTGGCTGCTGCCGGTCAGCCATACGTTGGGATAAGTAACCTGGGTATCCGCCAGACGGGTCAGGCAAATCAGCTGTCCGTCTTTTACCAGCCCCTCCGCCAGGCAGTCAATGTAGGGATCCAGCACCAGGCCGCTGAAATCCAGCAGTCCCTGAT
>CALWQE010000275.1 GCA_944383605.1 uncultured Lachnospiraceae bacterium | reverse complement strand
TGCGGAATGCCGTATACAAGAGAACAGGCATCGACGTAAAGGTTCTGGACTATTCCGAGCACGCTTTAAGCGCAGGCTCCCACGCTTCCGCAGCTGCCTATGTCCATTTGATGGACAATGAGAGCGGGAAGGCTACCTACGGCGTAGGCGTAAGCTCAAATATCACCAGAGCTTCCCACAGGGCGCTGTTCAGCGCGCTGAACCGGCTGTTCAAATAAGAAAAAACGATTCGGATAAACCGCTGCTGCGGGCTTTCGTTTAAAGAAAAACCGAGCGGAGGAACTTCCTTTGATGAGGAAGTTCCCCGCCCGGTTTTTTGTTTCACAGGAAACTGCGTTCCCTATGAAACAAAAATGCTCCGCAGGATTCTTTTTTACTGTCTGAACAGGACGGGGGCACAGCGCCTTCCAGCCTGTTCAGGCAGCGGTATGGGAATTTTCAGCCCCTTTTCAGCCCAGAATCGCTTTCAGATCTTCTTCCGGTGTGGATACAGGACGGATTCCGTAATGCTCCACCAGGAAATGCAGCACGTTGGGGGATACAAACGCCGGCAGAGTGGGTCCCAGGTAGATATTTTTGACGCCCAGATGAAGCAGGGTCAGCAGGATGGCCACTGCTTTCTGTTCATACCAGGAGAGTACCAGGGTAAGAGGCAGGTCGTTGACGCCGCACTGGAAGGCGTCTGCCAGCGCCAGGGCCACCTTCACGGCGCCGTAGGCGTCATTGCACTGTCCCATATCCATGATTCTGGGGAAATCTCCGATGGAGCCCAGATCCAGGTCATGAAAACGGTATTTGCCGCAGGCCAGGGTGAGGATAATGGTATCGGCAGGGGTCTGCTGTACGAAATCCCGGTAATAGCTCCGGCCGGGGCGTGCGCCGTCGCAGCCGCCTACCAGGAAGAACCGGCGGATCGCGCCGGATTTTACTGCATCGATGATCGGGCCTGCCAGGGAGAGGATTGTGCCATGGCTGAAACCGGTGGTGATCTTAGTGCCGCCGTTGGTTCCGGCAAACTGCCGGTCTTCGGGGAAGCCGCCCAGCTCCAGAGCCTTTTCGATAACCGGCGTAAAATCTTTATCCTCCCCGATATGCACCATGCCGGGGTAGGAAACCACCTCTGTGGTAAAGACTCTGTCGGCATAGCTTTCTTTTACCGGCATCAGGCAGTTGGTGGTAAAAAGAATCGGTGCGGGAAGACCGTCAAATTCCTTCTGCTGATTCTGCCAGGCGGTGCCATAATTGCCTTTCAGATGAGGGTATTCCTGAAATTTGGGATAGCCGTGGGCAGGCAGCATTTCTCCGTGGGTATATACGTTGACGCCTTTTCCCTTCGTCTGCTCCAGCAGCAGCTCCAGATCCTTCAGGTCATGGCCGGTGATGACGATAAAGGGGCCTTTTTCCACCTTCATGGATACTGTCCGGGGAGCAGGCACGCCGTAGGCTGTGGTATTGGCCTGATCCAGCATCTCCATACATTTCAGGTTGGCTGCGCCTGCCTCCAGTACCAGCGGCAGCAGTTCTTCCATAGTCAGATCCTGGCTCAGAGCAGCCAGCCCTTTATAGAGATAGCTGTTTACCTCCTGGCTTTCATAGCCCAGCGCCAGGGCGTGCCAGGCGTAGGCTGCCATACCGCGCATCCCGAACAGGATCAGGGATTTCAGGGAGCGGATATCCGGGTCAGCGTTCCAGATCCGGTTCATATCATAGGATTCATGAGGCCAGAGGCTGTCTGCCTTGCTGATATGGGCCAGGATGCTGTCATCGTCAAAGTTGACATTGGTCAGGGTCATAAAAAGACCTGCCATGACAGTCCGGTCTGCTTCCGGGTTGGGCAGATGGCCTTCTGCTGACGCGGCCAGCCCGATCAGGGAGCCGGTCAGCCGGTCCTGAAGAGCGGCAGTCGGAGCGGATTTACCGCATACGCCCGCTTTTTTCGTACAGGCGGTACATCCTGCAGTCTGTTCGCACTGGAAACAAAACATCTGATTGGTATTCATATTAAACCTCCTGATCTAGCGGATATTTGCAGTCCGCTTCACTGTGTGCGCATAGCCGATAAATTTGTTTCAGCTGTCTTGACGTTATGGCTGTAGTATAATATAGTTTTTCTAACGATTCAGTTGTATATACAACATATTGATAAAAAAGAATCCTGCTTTGCAGGATCCGCCGCAGTGCGGCTTTCAATGATCTGAGCCGTCCGGGGGAAGGCGGCGGAATGGAGCGCCTTATGGAAAAATACTTACAGGTGATGAAAATGTCGGCTCTGTTCGCCGGAATTGAGGAAAAGGAGATTCTGGCGATGCTGGACTGCCTGTCTGCCTCCAGGAAAAAATTTAAAAAAAATGAGTTTATTTTCCGGGAGGGGGAGCAAATCGGCGACACCGGGCTGGTGCTGACGGGAAGCGTTCATGTAATCAAGGAGGATTTCTGGGGAAACCGGATGATCCTGACCCGGATTCTGCCGGGGCAGCTGTTTGGGGAAACCTATGCCTGCCTCCGGACTGAGCCTCTGGAGGTGGCGGTGGAAGCAGCGGAGGAGACAGAGGTGCTGATGCTGGACTGCAAAAAGGTGCTCCATATGTGCAATTCGGCCTGTACCTTCCACAGCCGCCTGATCCAGAACCTGCTCTGGATCCTGGCGGGAAAGAATCTGATGCTGACGCGGAAGATGAATCATATTTCCCGCCGGACCACGAGAGAAAAGCTGCTGTCTTTCCTGTCTGAGCAGGCCAGGCTGCAGGACGCCACAGAATTTTATATTCCCTTTAACCGGCAGCAGCT
>CALWQE010000274.1 GCA_944383605.1 uncultured Lachnospiraceae bacterium | reverse complement strand
GTGGCCTTGGGCGAGCAGTTCCACAAGCCGGTGGTAGCTACCGGGGACGTTCACTTTATTGACCCGGAGGATGAGATTTACCGGCGGATCATTCTGTCGGGAAAGGGATTTTCCGATGCGGACGAGCAGCCGCCTCTTTACCTGCGCACGACGGAAGAGATGCTGGAGGAATTTCAGTATCTGGGCAGCGAGAAGGCGGAGGAGGTGGTGATTACCAACACCAACCTGATCGCAGATCAGTGTGAGAAAATCGCGCCGGTACGGCCGGACAAATGCCCGCCGGTGATCCCGGATTCGGATAAGACGCTGCGCAAGATCTGCTATGATACCGCCCATGAAAAATATGGGGAAAACCTGCCGGACATTGTGGTGGAGCGGCTGGAGCGGGAACTGACTTCCATTATAGGAAACGGCTTTGCCGTAATGTATATTATCGCCCAGAAGCTGGTGCACAAATCCAATGAGGACGGCTATCTGGTAGGCTCCCGCGGTTCGGTGGGCTCCTCCTTTGTGGCCACCATGGCGGGCATTACAGAGGTAAACCCGCTGCCGCCCCATTATTACTGTTCCCACTGCCATTATTATGATTTTGACTCTGAGGAAGTGAAAAGCTTTTCCGGCATGGGAGGCTGCGATATGCTGGACCGGCTCTGCCCGGTCTGCGGGGAAAAGCTGAAAAAGGATGGCTTTGACATTCCCTTCGAGACGTTCCTGGGCTTTAAGGGGAATAAGGAGCCGGATATTGACCTGAATTTTTCCGGAGAATACCAGAGCCATGCCCACGACTACACCGAGGTGATCTTCGGAAAGGGCCACACCTTCCGGGCAGGCACCATCGGTACGCTGGCGGATAAAACCGCTTTCGGCTATGTGAAAAATTATTTCGAGGAAAAGGGAGAACAGAAGCGCAAATGTGAGATCAACCGGATCGTCCGGGGCTGCGTGGGGGTAAAGCGCACCACGGGACAGCATCCCGGCGGTATTATCGTAATGCCCCATGGGGAGGAAATCTATTCCTTTACGCCGATTCAGCGGCCGGCCAATGATATGACCACGAAGACAGTTACCACCCACTTTGATTACCATTCCATTGACCACAACCTGCTGAAGCTGGATATCCTGGGCCATGATGATCCTACCATGATCCGGATGCTGGAGGACATCACCGGGCTGGACGCCAAGGAGATCCCTCTGGATTCCCCGGAGGTAATGAGCCTTTTCCAGAATACCAGCGCCCTGGGCATTTCCCCGGAGGATATCGGGGGCTGCCAGCTGGGGGCCCTGGGCGTGCCGGAGTTTGGCACAGACTTCGCCATGCAGATGCTGATGGATACCAAGCCGAAATATTTTTCCGACCTGGTACGGATCGCCGGCCTGGCCCACGGCACAGACGTCTGGCTGGGCAACGCCCAGACGCTGATTCTGGAGGGGACGGCCACCATTCAGACGGCCATCTGTACCCGGGATGATATTATGATTTATCTGATTCATAAGGGGATGGATTCCGAGCTGTCTTTTACCATTATGGAGAGCGTCCGCAAGGGCAAGGGGCTGAAGCCGGAGTGGGAAGAAGCCATGAAGGCGGCGGATGTGCCGGACTGGTATATTGCGTCCTGTAAAAAAATTAAATATATGTTTCCCAAGGCCCATGCGGCCGCCTATGTCATGATGGCATGGCGGATCGCTTACTGCAAGATTTTTTATCCCCTGGCCTATTACGCCGCCTTTTTCAGCATCCGGGCGTCCGGTTTTTCCTATGAGCTGATGTGCCAGGGACGGGATAAGCTGGAGCGGAACCTGGAAAACTATAAACGGAACCAGGACAAGCTGACGAAAAAGGAACAGGATTCTATGCGGGACATGCGGATCGTCCAGGAGAGGTACGCCAGGGGCTATGAATTTATGCCCATCGACCTGTACCGGGCTCAGGCCAGCCGGTTTCAGGTGATTGACGGAAAGATTATGCCCTCCCTGAGCAGCATCGACGGCCTGGGAGATAAGGCGGCGGAGGCTGTGGTGGAAGCGGCCAAGCAGGGACGGTTCTTATCCAAGGAGGACTTCTGGCAGCGCACCAAGGTGCCCAAATCGGTGATTGACCTGATGTCAGATATGGGACTGTTCGGTGACCTGCCGAATACAAACCAGATTTCTCTTTTTGACTTTGACCTGGAGTGAGAGGATTGGAACGGAAGCGGGAAAGCTCCGCGTGACAGAGAAGGAGGATGGAAAATGGGGATTTCATTATACTGCCGGGAAGCGGGAAGGGGCGAGCCTCTGGTTCTGCTTCACGGAAACGGGGAGGATGGCAGTTATTTTCAGAAGCAGATGGAATATTTTCAGAACAGATACAGGGTGATTGCGGTGGACACCAGAGGACACGGCCATTCCCCCAGGGGGAACCGCCCCTTCACCCTGGAACAGTTCGCCGATGACCTGAAGGCGTTTTTGGACGAAAGAGGGCTGAAAGGGATTTACCTGCTGGGCTTCAGCGACGGAGGAAATATTGCCCTGATTTTTACGCTGAAATATCCGGGATATGTGAAAAAGCTGATTTTAAACGGGGCCAACCTGTATCCTTCCGGGATGGAACCTGGGGTTTATATCCATATCGCCGCCGATTACCTGAAGACGGCTGTGAGGCAGAAACTCAGCGGCAGCCGGGACGGACAGCTCAAGAGGAGGAAAGAGCTGCTGGCGCTGATGATCCGTCAGCCCCATATCGCCCCGGCGGCTCTGGGCACGATCCGGATACCGGTGCTGGTGATCGCCGGAACCCGGGATATGATCCGGCAGAGCCATACCCGGCTGATTGCAAAAAGCCTGCCCCATGGAAAGCTGCGCCTGCTCAAAGGCGGCCATTTTATCGCGGCAAAACGCAGCGGGGCCTTTAACCGGGCTGTCAGCGCATTCTTAGCCGAATCGAAGAAGCCGCCTGCTTCCTGCTGCGCAAAGCGATAAGCGGGCATTGACCATGTCAGCCTGACGGCGGAAAACAGGAGCCGGATGGAAAAAGAGACAGGAGCGTATGTTTGATGATGGAAGAAGTGAAATGCTGCTGTGAGCGAAAAAAGCACAGAGAAGATGGAGAATATAAAAGCCTGATCCATCGGCTGAACCGGATCGAAGGACAGGTGCGGGGGGTTCGGGCAATGGTAGAGGAGGAGCGGTACTGTGTAGATATTATCACACAGGTGCAGGCCATCCAGTCCGCCCTCAACGCCTTCAATAAGGAACTGCTGGCCAATCACATTAAAACCTGCGTGGTGGAGGATATCCAGGAGGGGAGCCAGGAAAAGGTGGACGAGCTGTGCGCCTTGGTGAGGAAGCTGAAGAAATAATGTGAATTAACAGTTCAGCCAAAGGATTTCCTTTGCAAATTTTCCATAGTCTGTTATAATAAAAAACAGATTAGGCACAGGAGGGATATACGGTGGCGAATGAATTTGAAAACAGAAGCACACATACGATACATGAAACAGGCCAGGTAGGCTCCGTGGAGATCGCCGATGAGGTAGTGGCGATTATTGCGGGGCTGGCAGCGACAGAGGTGGAGGGCGTAGCCTCCATGGCAGGAAATATTACCAATGAGCTGGTAGGAAAGCTGGGGATGAAAAATCTCTCCAAGGGCGTAAAGGTAGCGGTGATGGATACCTCCGTATCCGTAGACCTGTCTTTGCAGCTGAAGTATGGCTATAACATCCCGAAGGTAGCGGAGGCTGTCCAGGAGCGGGTGAAAAATGCCATTGAAAATATGACCGGCCTGGCAGTGATCGATGTAAACATCCGGATCGCCGGAGTGGATTTTGATGAACCTTGACAACTTGACGGATGCAATCAGAAAGGATGTCAGGGAAACTGGCATCCTTTTTTTCAAAGGAGAATTATGACAAGAAGAGAATTACGGGAGCACACCTTTCGGCTGCTGTTTCTGAAGGAATTTTATAATGACGAAGAGCTGCAGGAGCAGGTGCAGCTTTATCTGGAGGAATTTGAGGATATTCCCGATGACCGGAAAGGGGAGCTGCGGGCGCGGGCGGAGCGGATCTATCGCTATGTGCCCCAGATGGATGAGCGGATCAACCAGGTAGCGAAGGGATGGAAGACCCACCGGATGGGAAAGGTGGATCTGACCATTATCCGGCTGGCTCTGTATGAGCTCGCCTATGATGAGGACATTCCCGAAAAGGTAGCGATAAACGAGGCGGTAGAGCTGGCAAAAAAATTTGGCGGGGACGATTCCCCCTCTTTTATCAACGGGATCCTGGGCAGGCTGGCCAAAGCCGCCGGGGAAGGGGCATAAAGGATGGCGGCCAGCATATATTCTGTAGGCCAGGTAAACAGCTATATTAAAAATATGTTTACCCAGGATTTCGCTCTGAGAAATATTTATGTCAAGGGCGAGGTGTCCAACTGTAAATATCACAGCTCCGGACATATTTATTTTACCCTGAAGGATGAGACAGGGGTGCTGTCGGCGGTTATGTTCGCCGGCTGGCGCAGGAACGGCCTGGCATTTCGGATGCAGGAGGGCCAGCGGGTGATTGCCGGCGGTTCGGTGAATATTTATGAGCGGGACGGGAAATACCAGCTGTACGCGAAGGAGATTATGCTGGATGGAACCGGCGATCTGTTCCGCCAGTTTGAACAGCTGCGAAACCAGCTGGAGGAGATGGGTATGTTTGCCCCAGAGTATAAGAGGCCCATTCCCCGGTATGCCATGCGGATCGGGATCGTAACGGCGTCTACCGGCGCGGCGGTTCGGGACATTATGAATATATCGGCCAGAAGAAATCCTTATGTCCAGCTTTATCTGTACCCGGCCCTGGTACAGGGAGAGATGGCGCCGGCCAGTATCGCGGCGGGGATACGGGCGCTGGATGGGATGGGGCTGGACTGTATGATCGTAGGAAGAGGGGGAGGCTCCATCGAGGATCTGTGGGCGTTTAACAGCGAGGAGGTGGCTTATGCCATTTTCCATGCTGCAACGCCGGTGATTTCCGC
>CALWQE010000273.1 GCA_944383605.1 uncultured Lachnospiraceae bacterium | reverse complement strand
AGGGAATCGACCTGAAGGGAGAGGCGCTGATCGGCGCGGCCATCGTAGGCACAGGGCTGCCCCAGATCAGTACGGAGCGGGAGATTATCCGCCGCTATTATGATGAGGCGGGAAGAAACGGCTTCGACTATGCTTATCGTTTTCCCGGAATGAACAAGGTGCTTCAGGCAGCAGGGCGGGTCATTCGAACCGGCCAGGACAGGGGAGTGATCCTCCTGCTGGACGATCGGTTTGGGGATGAAGAAAACCGGGCGCTCTTTCCCAGAGAGTGGGAAAGAATCTGCCCGGTTAGAATCAGCCGTTTACAACCGCTGCTGGAGCAGTTCTGGAAGGACAGCGCCCCGTTTCCGGCGGAGTGACGGCGCGGGGGAAAGAAAGCGGCCGTCCAGCTATGCAGGCCGCCTGCCGTGATTAATAAAGGATCAGGCTGAAGTAGGTGACAATGTTGCACCCGCAGTCGTAGTTCATTTCCTTCATGGCGGCCATCTGCATAATCAGGATGCCGTGGCTTTCGATGGTAGCAAACCGTTTGTCAGGATGGCGGCAGGGCGCGTTGGGATAAGCGCACTCATCACAGATCATACAGCCTGTGGTCAGGGTCAGGACGTCCGGGAAATGTTTTTTAAATTCCTGGGTTATTTCCCAGGAAACCTCCTCGTGATCCCGGCGGGCGTCCAGGCAGCCGTCCATATCAAAGGAATCTGCCACATCCGTTACAGTGGAGAAGAGAAAGGCGTGTTCATATTTCTGGCAGCGCTGGATACATTCCTCAATGGTGCCGATCACTGGAGGACAGGCCCAGGAATGGCCATAGCGCTTGCAGTCTGTCTGGCAGATGGTGCGCACATGGGGAGAGAAAATCAGATCCTTTCGCTCCAGAAAACGGTATTCACAAACAGGAAAATTCAGGATAAAATTTTCGATGATTTCTTTATGATTATCAGGTACAGGCATGGTTGTGCCTCCTTTCGCCAAATCTGCGTCAGAGGGAAGAGAACTCTGCCGCTCCCTGTCCAGTGTAGCATAAACGGAAATGATCCGCAAGAAGGGGAGTGCGGTTTGGAGGCGTTTGCTGCTGATGTGCCGTCCGCAAAGGGCGGCGGAAGGGAGAAAAGGATGAAAAATTATAAAATGGTAATCTGTTATGAGGGAACCCGTTATGACGGGTGGCAGAAACAGACGGCTACAGACCAGACGGTGCAGGGAAAGCTGGAGGCGGTGCTGTCCAGAATGTGCGGCGCGCCGGTGGAGGTGCAGGGCTCCGGCAGGACAGACGCCGGCGTCCATGCCCTGGCTCAGGTGGCGAACGCCCATATGGAGACCGAGCTTTCTGCGGAACAGATCCGGGATTATATGAACCTGTATCTGCCTGCCGATATTTCCGTGGAGCAGGTGGAGCCAGCCTCAGACCGGTTTCACAGCAGGCTGAATGCCAGGCGAAAGACCTATTGCTATCGGATCTATACCGGAGAGACAAAACCGGTATTTGAGCGGAATTATGTGTGGACGGTGAAAGAGCCTCTGTCTGTGGCGCGTATGCAGGCGGCGGCAGACTTTTTGCTGGGCGAACATGATTTTAAAAGCTTTTGCGCCAATAAGCGGATGAAAAAATCTACCGTCCGCCGGATCGACAGCCTGACGGTACGGCGCCAGGGAAAGGAAATCCGCATTGCCATTACCGGAAACGGATTTCTGTACAATATGGTCAGGATTATTACCGGCACCCTGTGGGAGGTGGGATCCGGGCAGAGAGAGCCGGAAGAAATGGCCAAGATCCTGGCGAAAAGAGACCGCCAGGCTGCCGGCATTACCGCGCCTGCGCAGGGGCTGACGCTGATGGAGGTTTTCTATTAGCGGGCTGGGGGTATCCCTTTTCTGAGAAGCCATACAGAGGCTATCCGGCGGCAGGAGGACGGTAAAATAGGAACGGTTACGCTTTAAGAAAAAAAATTAAAAAAGTGCTTGCATTTTTAAGAATGGTAGTGTATAATCTATTTTGTTCTCAAGCAATGGGCTATCGCCAAATGGTAAGGCACTGGACTCTGACTCCAGCATTTCAAGGTTCGAATCCTTGTAGCCCAGCTAAACGCCCCGCAGATGATGATCTGCGGGGCATTATTTTTTTTGTTTCACAGGAAACTGCGTTCCCTGTGAAACAAAAAAGCTCTTACCGGGTCCAGAACCCAAATTCGATTTCACCCTGCTCCCATACGCCCTGAATCAGATAAACATATCCTGCTTCGGCCTGGGGAATCCAGTATCCGTCCTCTCTGCTTTCGGTTTCCACCGTTTCCCCTGCGCCATAGTCTTCCTGATTTCTCATGGAATCGGGCCAGCGGGTAACGGTAACAGACTGAAGGCCATCAGCCAGGATCTTCAGATCAGTGGGTCCCGGCAGGCTGACCTCCGCCAGATTGTCCCAGGTCAGCACATGTTCGCCGCAGCCAGTCAGAGACTGAGTCTGGCCGTTTTCATCGGTGTAAGACCAGGTGTAATTGCCGCTGGTCAGCATAACCGCTACGATGGCCTGGTCTGTGGTATATTCCAGGTTCATGTAAGGCAGCTGGGACGGATCAGGCTCCGTGTAGATTTCATCGATCAGGTGCTGGTAGGGAGCGGTATCCTCCGGCGTTCCTTCCTGGGTTACGACCATTTTTGTGACGCCGGGATACTGGCCGGGATAGGACTCCAGCATGATATTATTTCCGTAGATATCCACCAGGGAACCGGCGGACAGCTGGCTGGCGTCGATTTTTTCTCCGTCTGCATCGTACAGCTCTTCCGGGATGGGCGCGGTAAACAGCACGCCGTTTTCTGTTCCCACAAAGAGACAGCTTCCGTTTTTATCTGTCAGGTACATGGCGTTCAGAGGCTGATCCGGATCCAACTGCCCGTCCCGGGAGGCAGCAGACTTTTCTTCCGCGGCTGTTTCTGCGGGGCTTTCTGTTTCCGCCGCGGGGGAGCCGGTCTCTGTCTGTGCCGGCGTGCTCTCTGGTTCGGTCTGCCCGGTTTCACCGGAGCTGCATCCTGCCAGCAGCGCCAGGGATAAAATTAAAATGGCAGAACTGATTTTGAAAAGATTTTTTTTCATCAATGGATTCCTCCTGTCATATTCCATTTTTTCCGGCGCGGGCGCGGCCAGCTGTCTGCATTGGCCTGTCCGCGGCCGCCGTACATTCATATAGTGTGCAGACAGGGCGGTTTTGTTGCGCGGTGAAAAAAATTTTTCCGGAATAACCGGAGCCGGTTTTCCGGGATTTATCCGTCTGCTGCCGGAAGGCCCGCCTGTGAGGGGAGGCCGAATTGGGCCGTACAAGCGGTTGGCAGTGCAGAAAAATTGTGATATAATGCAATAAGTTGGACAGAAAGTATTGGGGGAGAGAAGATTGAAGTTAAGTATGTGGATGATCGCAAACAGACTGGAAGCGTTGGAGCCTGAGATTCAGATCAGAAATTCAGCCAGAGCGGTGCTGCGCAGCGCCCGCCGGGTGTATGCCACGAACTGCGTCCATGTATATCAGGACGGGCCTGACGTAATCTGCGCGGGAGAAGGGGATTATATCCGCCTGAAAAATATGGAAGAAAAGCAGGTATTTGAGATCGTCCAGAGCGTCTTTGATTTTTATGACAACTGGAATGAAGAGCTGCACCAGGCGCTGGCGGAGGAGAACTGCGACCGGCTGATTGAAAAGTGCTGGCAGGTGTTCCATAACCCGATTATCCTGCTGGACGCCAACCGGAAGGTGATTTCCATGAGCGCTCAGTACAGCGAAAACGAGCTGGATGATGAGTGGAAGTATTTGTGCGAGTTTGGCTACAGCTCTGTAAACAGTATCCAGTACCTGGAGCGTTTTTATGATTCCACGCATGTAAAGGACGGTACAGAACCGAAGATGTACCGTTTCCCAAAGGATGCAGGCAGGAAGGACTGTCTGTTTTCGCCGGTTTTTTATAAGGGTATCCTGTACGGGAAGCTGTCTGTCCTGGAAGAAAACCGTCCGATCAACGCAGGAGACGTGGAAATGATGCGTTATCTCGTGAGGCTGCTGGGCCCCTATCTGGCCAGGATTACCACGAAAGAGGGCAATCCGGTGGGACATTCCGTG
>CALWQE010000272.1 GCA_944383605.1 uncultured Lachnospiraceae bacterium | reverse complement strand
CGGAGGTGGTCAATCTTCTGATTGGCGAAGAGGTGGAAGTGATTCCGGCAGAGGAGGCCAATATAGGGGATATCCTGCTGGTACGCCCGGGCGACCGAATTCCCTTGGACGGCATTGTCATTGAGGGAGAAAGCAGGATCGATACATCGCCGGTAACAGGAGAGCCTGTGCCGGTAACGGCAGGCTACGGCGATGAAGTGATATCCGGCTGTGTCAATACCTCCGGCGTTCTGAAGATCCGTGTGGAGAAGGTGCTGGAAGAGTCTATGGTGACCAGAATCCTGGATTCCGTAGAAAACGCCGCTGCCAGCAAGCCGCACATCGATAAGTTTATTACCCGTTTCTCCAGAGTTTACACGCCCTGTGTGGTAATCGGCGCCGCTGCGGTAGCGGCGGTTCCTCCGCTGCTGTTTGGGCAGGACTGGTATTATTGGATCTATACGGCTCTCAGCTTTCTGGTTATGAGCTGTCCATGCGCTCTGGTGCTGAGCGTTCCCCTGGCGTTTTTCTCCGGAATCGGCGCAGGCTCCAAGAAAGGGATTTTATTTAAAGGCGGCGTGGCCCTGGAATCTCTGGCAAAAATTTCTGCGGTTGTAATGGACAAAACCGGTACGATTACAAAGGGAAATTTTACCGTACAGGATGTGGAGGCCATCCGCATGACCCCGGACGAGCTGCTGGCTCTGTGCGCGGCGGCGGAGCTGACCTCCACGCATCCCATCGCCCACAGTATCGTGGAAGCGGCGAGGGAGAAAGATCTGGAGCTTAGCCGCCCGGAAGCCATCGAAGAGCTGGCGGGCCAGGGCATTCAGGCAAAGCTGCCGGCAGGTACGGTACTTTGCGGCAATGTAAAGCTGATGGAGGCTTTCCATGTCAGCCTGGAGGATTATCATAAGAATGGCTTTGGTTCAGAGGTGCTGGTAGCAGTCAATGGCGTTTACGAGGGCCATGTGGTCATTTCAGATACCATTAAAGAGGAGGCGCCTGCCGCCATCCGCAGGATCGGGTCGATGGGGATCCGGACAGCGATGCTGACCGGCGACGCCCAGGACAGCGCGGAAGCGGTGGCAAAGGCAACCGGCGTGGAAGAGATACATGCAAAGCTGCTGCCCCAGGATAAGCTGGCCGAGCTGCAGAAAATCCGGGCTGCCCACGGCGCTGTCATGTTTGTGGGAGACGGCATCAACGATGCGCCGGTGCTGGCCGGGGCCGATGTGGGCGCCGCCATGGGAAGCGGCGCGGACGCTGCCATAGAGGCGGCTGATGTGGTATTTATGAATTCCAATATGGACGCCATCCCGGAGGCAATCCAGATCGCGAAAAAGACCAGCGGGATCTCCAGGCAAAACGTGGTTGTCGCTCTGGCAATCAAGGCAGCTGTGCTGGCGCTGGGCATTACGGGAATTTATTCAAATATGTGGCTGGCAGTATTTGCTGATACCGGCGTGGCTATGCTGTGTATCCTGAATTCTATCAGGATCCTGTATAGCGGAAGAAAGGCGTGAGCTGCCGCGCATCTGATGACAGAAGGGAGGTCTGCCATATGGGAAAAGGAAGAACCAGCTGCGATGAATATACCATTGTCAGAAAACAGATTTAGGATGAGAACAGCCCCGAATCCGGCACAGGATTCGGGGCTGTTCCCATCTGACAGGCGTTACTGTGATTTTCGGTAGCCGGTGGAGAAATCCACCGGATTTTTTAAGGGTTCTCCCGCCAGATAGCGGGTCATATTTTCCAGTGCGATGGTCCGGATCCGGTTCAGCGTTTCCGGCAGATGGTAGAAGCCGGATACATGAGGGGTGATAATGGCGTTTGGAACACGCCAGAGAGGATGATCCGGCGGAAGAGGCTCCGGGTCGGTGACGTCCATACCGGCTCCCGCCAGGTGCCCCCGCTCCAAAACCCGAACCAGCGCATCGGTGTCGATGGCAGAACCGCGTCCCACATTAATCAGGACAGCGGAAGGCTTCAGCGCCGACAGCCGCTTTTCATTCATCAGATGGACGGTATTGGGCGTCTGGGGCAGGCTGAGGGAAATAATGTCTGCCCGGGGCAGCAGGCTGTCCAGCGCTTCCATGGTATAAAGCTCATCCAGCCATTCCGGTTTCTTCCCCGGCGTCCGCTTGACGCCGATAACGTAGCTGCCCAGCGCCTTCATCCGCCGGGCAAATTCGCCGCCGATATCGCCCAGGCCTACAGCCAGAGTGACAGAACCCCAGATAGAGGTGACGCCGCCCTCATCCCGCCAGAGGCTTTGCCGCTGGTTATCCCGGTACAGATAAAGCTTTTTCTGGATCTCCAGAACCATTCCCAGCATATGTTCGGAAATGGCCAGGCCATAAGCGCCGGTAGCATTGGTCAGCAGCGTCCCCTCCGGCAGGAGGCCGGGACGGGTATAGGCGTCGGCTCCGGCAGAGTTCAGCTGGATCCATTTCAGAGCGGAAACGCCCTCCAGCATAGACGGCTCCACATTTCCCAGAATGACAGTGGCCTGGGCCACGTCTTCGCGGGTCACATTTTCCGGTTCCCGGTACAGGATATCCCAGCCGGGAGCGATGGCTTCCAGCCGGTCTTTCCAGGACTGATCCATAGGGATGGTTACTAAAATACGCTGCATGATGTTTTCCTCCTTCCTAACGCACTTGCTGCGCTGTCAAAGCAGATTTGGAAAAGCGGGAAGCTTCGCCTGTCTGGTAAAATTGCTTCATAATTTCGTGAAACTGGCTGCCGCACCGCTCCATTTCCCCCAGCACCAGTTCGGTTCCCGCGGCGGTGCAGTGCCAGTTTTCACGGCTGACGCCCCGGGTGACGGCGGGACAGACGTAAAACCTGGTGTGGGGATAGAGCAGCTGGTAATACAGCAGCGCCCGTCTGCCATGGTAAGCCTGGCAGCAGAGGATTGCCCGGCGGATTTCCAGTCCGGCGGCGTCTGTAACCTGGCGGGAGCGAATGGCATTTTCATAGGTATAGGAAGCGGTATCTTCCTTTAAAATCGCTTCCGGGGGAACGCCCTCCCTCAGCAGGACATCCCGGAGAAATTCCCACTCCGTCTCATAGGGGCCGGGATATTTTTCCGCCATGGAGGCGGGGCCGGGAAAAGAACCGGTCAGAATGCTGTAACGGCCGGAGGGGAGAATCTGCGGCGCAAAACCTTCCTTCCAGAGGGCGGCGGCCCGCAGCGCCAGCTCCGGCCAGCCGCTTCCCGGGATAAAGATGATATCAGCCGGTTCCGGACGGTCTTCCGCAAAAATAAAATCAGTATACATTTTTAAAAACAGATTTTCTTCCATAGCACTATCATAGCATCATCAGCGGCAAAGGTCAAAACAAATCCTGCATGGCAAAAGGGCTGCTATTTTTCTGTCTGAAACAGGCGATAAGGGTTGACAAATCTTAGTAGCATATGTATACTAAGATAAAAGTATTGAAATGCTACTAAGTATCCGGGCGCAGGAAATGCGGCTGTGAAGCGGAATAAGGCTTTTCGCTTTGCCTGCCGGAAAGGCGCCCGCAAGGAGAAAGGGACGGTGATAAATGGTGGATGCGGACAGACTTCAGCTGCGCAACGCGGACGGCCTGACGGAAGCGGAATTTCTGGCCCGTTACGAACCGGGGCAGTATGAGCGTCCTTCCCTGACAGTAGATATGCTGCTGTTTACCATTGAAGAAAGCGCGCTGAAGCTGCTGCTGGTAAAGCGGAAAGATCACCCCTATATGGGGTGCTGGGCCTTTCCCGGCGGTTTTGTGGGAATCAGGGAATCTGTTGAGGAGGCTATGTACCGGGAGCTGAAGGAAGAAACGAACGTAGACCGGGTCTATATGGAGCAGCTGTATACCTGGGGGGATGTGAACCGGGATCCCCGGATGCGGGTAGTATCCGTTTCTTATATGGCACTGGCGCCGAAGACAGCCCTGCGTCCCTCTGCCGGAGACGACGCCCAGGAGGTGGCATGGTTCACGGTGGAGAAGCGCCCGCTGCTGGATTATGACGGAGAGGGGCTGAAAAATGAGGCCTACCTGCTCTCTCTGACCAGCGAGGACGGCAGTGTGAAGATTGCCTATATTGTGACGGAGCGGAAGCGGAAAAACGGGGTGCTGAATATTGCAGACACCCATCTGGAGCTGTTTCCCGGTACTACCCAGCGGCTGGCCTTCGACCATCAGAAAGCGGTAAACCTGGCGCTGGAGCGGCTGAAAAATAAGGTGAACTATACCCCGATCGCCTTTAATCTGATGCCGGAGGAATTTACCCTGAGCCAGCTGCAGCGGGTATATGAAACGCTGCTGGGAAAGCCGCTGTACAAGGCTAACTTCAGGAAAAAGGTGCTTCCCATGGTGATGGAAACGGAGAAGAAAACGGAAAATGTAAAACACAGGCCCAGCCAGTTTTACAGATTTAATCCGGACTATAAGGAGGACTAGGAAAATGAGGAAATTGCTGATTGTGGTGGATTATCAGAATGATTTTGTAACCGGCGCCCTGGGCAGTGCTGAGGCAGAGGCCATAAAAGACAGCGTTCTGGATAAGATCCGGAATTTTGACGGCACAGTGGTGTATACAAAAGATACCCATGACGAGAACTATTTGGATACCCAGGAGGGAAAAAATCTACCGGTGCCTCACTGTATCAAGGATCAGGAAGGATGGATGCTGGTGCCGGAGCTGGAAGCGCTGGTGGAGGAGCGCTCCGGGATTATTTATGAGAAAAACACCTTTGGGTCTGTCCGGCTGGCGGGGGATATCCGGGAGCTGTATGAAAAGGAGGGTCTGGAATCCGTAGAGCTGATTGGGGTATGCACTGATATCTGCGTGATTTCCAATGCATTAATGATAAAGGCCTTTGTACCGGAGGTACCGGTGCTGGTGGACGCCGACTGCTGCGCGGGCGTGACGCCGGAGAGCCATCGCAGAGCGCTGGACGCGATGAAGGCGTGTCAGATTCAGGTGATAGAGCGGGGGGAATGCAATGAGTGAAAAAAGAAATCTGACCATGTTAATGGATTATTATGAGCTGACCATGTCCAACGGCTATTTTGTCAAAGGGCTGAAGGATATTACGGTAGTATTCGACATGTTTTACCGGAGCAATCCGGACGGAGCAGGCTTTGCCATCTGCGCCGGCCTGGAGCAGCTGGTGGAATATATCCGGAACATGGAGTTTACGGACGAAGATATTGCGTACCTGAGAAAAAGAAAAATGTTTGACGAGGGATTTCTGGATTATCTGAAGCATTTCCGGTTTACCGGCACCATTGAAGCGGTGCCGGAGGGCACCATCGTCTATCCGGGCACGCCGCTGATAACGGTGACGGCGCCGCTGATCGAGGCTCAGCTGATTGAAACGATGATGCTGCTGACCATCAATCACCAGACGCTGATCGCCACGAAGGCCAACCGGATCTGCCGGGCGGCGGCGCCTGCGGTGATTATGGAATTTGGCGCCAGAAGAGCCCAGGGGACAGACGCGGCCATCGAAGGCGCCCGGGCAGCCTATATCGGCGGCGTAGGCGCTACCGCCACGGTGATCGCCGACCAGATGTACGGCGTGACAGCGGTAGGAACCATGGCCCACTCCTGGGTACAGTTTTTCCCCACGGAATTTGAGGCGTTTAAAGCATACGCCGAGGTATATCCGGATTCCTGTACGCTGCTGATTGACACATATGACATTCTGGAAAGCGGACTGGTCAACGCCATCCGTACTGCAAAAGAGGTTCTGGAGCCGATGGGGAAGCGGCTGAAGGGAGTCCGCATCGACAGCGGCGATCTGGCCTACTTTTCCAAAAAACTGCGGAAACGGCTGGACGAGGCCGGCCTGGAGGACTGCCAGATCGTGGTTTCCAACAGTGTGGACGAATATCTGATTAATTCCCTGAAAATCCAGGATGCGAAGATCGATTCCTACGGCGTAGGGGAACGGCTGATTACTTCCAAGTCTGATCCTGTGTTCGGCGGGGTCTATAAGCTGGCTGCGGTGAAACAGCCTGACGGTACCTTTGAGCCGAAGATTAAAATTTCAGAAAATCCGGAAAAAGTAACCAATCCCGGGAAGAAAACCCTGTGGAGAATTTATGACAGGGAGACAGGATTCGGATATGCAGATCTGCTGACCCTCAGCGACGAAGAGATTGACGGGGAGACCCCCTTCCCCTTCGTTGATCCGATGAAGCCCTGGAAGAAGATGGAATTTAGCGGCGTCATGGTAGAGCGCCTTCAGAAAACCATCTTTCAGGATGGGGAACTGGTTTATCAGCTGCCTTCCCTGGAGGAAATCCGGGCGTATGTGCAAAAGCAGCTGAAATATACGGTGTGGGAAGAGGAACAGCGGTTTGAAAATCCTCATGTCCATTATGTCGATCTTTCCAGAAAGCTGTATGACCTGAAAAAGGAAATGTTAAATAAAAGGATTCACTGAGAAGCGCCCTTTTCCCGGCGGGCCTCCCGGATAATGACACATTCGCCGCTGTAGGCGCACTGGGGGAAATCGCAGTCTGTTTCCTCCAGTACCGCCGCGCCGCCTGCGTCCCGGCGGAACGTACATTCCAGCAGCCGGTGGCTGTTGTGGGCCCGACAGTATCCGGAAGCATATGTAAATTCTTGTTCTGTCATAACAAATCTCTCCTGCTGTTTTATATTCCGATGCGGGCCGGCTCCCTGCCTGCCGGCAGCCGGCGGCTTCGCATCAGCGGCGGAGGCCGCAGACAAAGTATACCATGGGTATGGGTTTTGTTCAAGTGGGATGCGGGGACGATGCTGACAGAGGCGAAGAGAAAAAATCTCTTATTGTATTCTTGACACGTCTGCCGCCCTCAGATAAAATGGTTCAGTGAGAGGTGAGCGACATGAAAGAGGTATTGCTGGTAGAAGATGACCGTGGGCTGAGCGATGGGGTAGTGCTGGGACTGACGCCGGAGCCCTACCGGATTACCCAGAGCTTTTCCGCACAGGAAGCGCTGAAAAATATTCGGGTTAAGATTTTTTCTCTGATTATTCTGGATTTAAGCCTGCCGGATGAAAGCGGTTACGACCTGCTCAAGCAGATCCGCCGGGCAACGGAAACGCCGGTGATCCTTATTGCGGAAAAAGAAATGAACCTGAACCAGAATGCCGGATACGGCATGGGAGCAGACGACTGTATTATAAAGCCTTTTTCTCTGACCCAGCTGCGGGATAAGATGCGGGACATCTGGAAGCAGCGGCAAAAAGAGCCGGGGAAGGAATACCGGTTTAAAAGTCTGTCCTTTCAGTTTGACGAGGGCAGATTTTTTAAGGATACCGAGCAGGTGCGGCTGACGCCGGAGGAAAAAAAGGTGCTCTGTATTCTGGTGGAAAATCAGGGGACGGCGCTGTCAGAGGGAGAGCTGGCCGCCCAGGTATTTCCTGCTGAGGAGGATGGCAAGCGGGAGCTGGCAGGAATCATCCGGTCTCTTCGCGGGAAGCTGGAGGACGACCCTGCCAGGCCGGAATTTATTCATACCGTTTTTGGACGGGGGTATACCTGGAAGGATCTTCAGCCTGTTCCAGCAAAGGGATAACGTCCAGTAAGGAATCGCACTTTGCGTAGAGCAGGCGGCAGAGGGATTCGTCCGGCTGGGTCAGATCCGGCACCATAACAGGGAGAAAGCCCCCGGCCCGGGCCGCCCGGATGCCATTGATGCTGTCCTCCAGAACCATACAGTGTTCCGGGGCGCAGGAAAGCTGTTCTGCGGCTTTGTAAAATACTTCCGGATCCGGTTTGCAGGCAGTTACCATATCTCCGGTAATGATAACAGAAAAATAGTCTGTCAGGCCGGTTTCCAAGAGATGATGGGCAACCACCTGCCGGGTGGAGGCAGAGGCCAGAGCTGACGGGCAGCTGTTCTGCCGGAGATAGTCCAGCAGTTCCCGGAGGCCCTTTTTTACGGGCACGCCGTTTTTTTCCAGCTCCGCGTCAAAGAGGGCGGTGCGTCTGTCGCGGAGCCGGTCAAAATCCAGTTTTTGGCCAAACTGCTCCAGAAACCGGTTTTTGACCTGCTGGTAATTGCCGCCCCGCAGAGTGGCCAGAAAATCTTCCGTTACCTCCAGCCCCATTTCCGAACCGGCCTGCTGCCAGGCTTTCTGGTACAGCAGCTCAGTATCGAACATTAATCCATCCATATCAAAAATAACTGCCTGAATCTGTTTGTTTTTCATGATACTTTCCTCTTTTCTTGAAGAATGAAACAGTTCAGCCATGCAGGCCGCAGACCGCCTGCTTCGCAGGCTATCCGCTGCTGCGCAGCTCCTGTCTGTGGTGATGTACGGAACTGTTGCAAAAAACATATATTGACTATCCCCAAAAACATGCTATGCTATAGGTGCAGCTGCACAGATATGCGGATATGGTTCATCGGTAGAACGCCAGCTTCCCAAGCTGGAAAGGGGGGTTCGATTCCCCTTATCCGCTTCCATCAGCACCGGAGGTTCTGAAAATCGGAACCTTCGGTGCTTTTTGTTTGACAGGAAACCTTGTTTCCTGCCGGACAAAAAGCTTCGCGGGTCAGTCAGCTTTTTTTTGATGCATGGACAGCAGCTTGTCCAGATAAATAGACTTAAACTGCTTGCTGGCCAGCGCCTGCTTCAGGGGCGGAAGCTTCAGGATCGTCCCGAATACCGCTGCCATGGCCCGGTGGTTGGCGAAAGCCTGGTTGTCAAAAATCAGGTTTTGCAGCGTCCCCTTTTCGATTGCCTGAAGGACGAACCGGTGGGTACTGTTGACCGGCGTGATCACCTGAATCGGGCGGCGCTGCAGTTCAATGGCGCCGGAGGGGCAGTTCCGGGCGCAGACGCCGCAGCCCAGGCAGATTTCCTTATCGATGACAGGGCGCTTTGTTTTCTTTTTTCCGTCCGCAGCTTCATTTTCTTCCATGGAAATTGCCAGGATGGGACAGACTTTGGCGCATTTTCCGCAGCCGATGCATTTCTCCCCGGAAACCTCCGGAATATAATTGGTGGTGGCCACCGGCTGCATGGGGCTGAATTTCCGGGCGGCCTGGAGCGCCTCGCAGCAGCAGCCGCAGCAGTTGCAGATAAAGGCAGGGTGCTCCCGCACATTTTCCCCGATCTGCACCAGGTTGCTTTCATAAGAAAGCTGCAGCACGTCTTTTGCCTCTTCCTTTGAAATCAGCCTGGCGTACCCTTTATGCTCCGCCAGGGAACGGGCTACATTGTCGAAGGTCAGGCATACGTCCCAGGGAGCGTTAATTTCACAGGGATGTCCGGCGTGGTACATTTTGTGCCGGCAGTAGCAGGTGCCCAGCCCGATATATTTGGCTTCTTCCACGATATGGGTGGCCCGCTCATAGTCCAGGATATGGTTGGTTTTATCGTTGGCCAGCACCGGCTCCTGGACGTAAACCCGCCCCAGCCTGGTTTCTGTGGCGAAGAACAGATCCTTGACAAAATCCTCTTCCACATTCATATACTGGTAATAAAGCTGGCTGAGATATTTCTGGTCAATATCCCCTCTGGTCCGCATCAGGGCAAATTCGATGAATCCGGCCATGGGCGGCGGCATGACGAACTGACGCTGGCCATGATAGGTGGAATCCACCAGCAGCGCCTTGCCGCACAGATGATCCAGAAATTTTTCTGCCTTTGCCTCGGTGGTATTCCATACCCTGGCGGCCCGCTTCAGGGTGAAGGGGCGTACCGGCAGTTTGGATACCAGCTGGGCTTCCTTCTCAGTATAGAGAACCTGCAGGATTTTATATAGGGTATCAGAAGGCGGCGCGCCCTGGGTAAACCAGTTGATCCGCTCTTCCAGATTTTTATAGGCGTCTTTGGTTGTTAAATGTCCCATTTCTTCCCTCCTGTTTTCTTTTCCTTCCTATCATAACACCAGATCCCGGTTCTGGAAACATAAATTTTTTTGCCGTCTCATATACTGGCAGTGATATCAGAGAGCAAGGAACTTATATGCGCAATCTTTATTCTGGAGCGGAAGACCGCCTGACGGCTGCCCAGCTGTCCGGGGAGGGGCAGCTGCAGGTGAATGTGGTCTCTGCCGATAATAACTATCCTGTATCCGGAGCGGTGGTTTCTGTTGCCTACAGCGGCGATCCGGATCATATACTGGAGGAGACGGCCACGGACCTGTCGGGGCAGACCGGCCAGATCGGCCTGGCAGCCCCGCCGCTGGAGTACAGCCTGGAGCCTGGCAGCCCAAAGCCTTATGCAGATTATACGCTGACCATACAGGCGCCCGGCTTTGAGACGCTGGTGATTTCTGGTTCAGAGATCCTGCCTGGCATCCTGTCTGTTCAGCCGGTCAGGCTGATCCCTTTGGAACCGGGGACGCCGGCGGAGGAAACGGTGGATATTCCGGAGCACACGCTGTATGGAACATATCCGGAGAAAATTGCGGAGGATGAAATCAAGCCGGTCAGTGATTCCGGAGAAATCATGCTCAGCCGGGTGGTCATCCCGGAAACGATCGTTGTCCACGACGGGGCGCCCTCCGATTCCTCCGCGCCGAACTATTACGTCCCGTATGTGGACTATATCAAACATGTGGCTTCCAGCGAAATCTACGCTAC
>CALWQE010000271.1 GCA_944383605.1 uncultured Lachnospiraceae bacterium | reverse complement strand
GTCCAGCGTAATGGCGATTCCCAGGGAAGGACAGCCCTTCTTCGACGAAACTGGCTGTTCCTGCGCCACCAATCCATCCGGCAGCGCCCCCGCCGCCGGGAACCGGCTGGCGAAGCCTACCGGCTCCCGATCCAGCAAAGCTGCGGATACCGCCTTGGCATATTTCATATTTTCAATCACCAGCCCATTTCGCCGGGCAAACACATCTACGGCAAACAGGCCGTTTACATCGGTAGCGGTCGTTACCACCGGCACGCCGCCGGTCAGCTCTGCCACCTTCTGCGCCAGTTCATTGGCGCCGCCGATATGGCCTGACAGTAAGGAGATCACATAATTTCCCCCTTCATCTGTCACGATCACAGCCGGATCCGTCCGCTTGTCCCGCACATACGGCGCGATTCCCCGGACTGCGATGCCGCAGGCGCCCACGAAGATAATGGCGTCCCTGCCGCCAAAGCGCTCCCCGCACCAGTCTGAGAGAGAAGCTTCCAGCGGAGTCAGCCCACATGCGGCGGCGTATTTTGCCATCCCATAGGCTTCGCAGTCATGGCCCTCCTGCAGAAGGCTGTAAAACAGCGTCTGACAGATTCCGGCGCCCCGCCGGGTAAAGCTGATCAATGAAATTTTCATTTAAATACTTGCCTTCCTAAACTCGGTGGTAAAGGCCGGATTATACAGCTCTGACCGGTCATAATGCCTGTGCGCCACAATATCTCCCACAATAATCAGAGCCGTTTTTCGAATTTCATGCTCTTTTGCCGTCTGAGCCAGCGTCTCTACGGTGCACACAACCTTCTTTTCATCCGGCCATGTCGCTTTGTACACAATCGCTGCCGGCGTATCCGGCTCATAGCCGCCTGCAATCAGCCGCTCGGACAGCTTTTCCAGCATACCTGTGCTCAGGAAAATCACCATGGTGGCATGATGGGCCGCGAAGGAAGCGATCTCTTCCCGCTCCGGAACCGGCGTGCGCCCCGCCATCCTGGTAATAATCACACTCTGAGACACGTTGGGCAGGGTATACTCCAGATTCAGCGCAGAAGCAGCCCCGCTGAAGGAGCTGACGCCGGGACACACATCATAGCAGATTCCCTTTTCATCCAGGATATCCATCTGCTCCCGGATCGCGCCATACAGGCAGGGGTCGCCGGTATGGAGGCGGACAGTCGTCTTTCCCTCCTCTTCGGCCTTTTCCATCACCGCAATTACTTCTTCCAGGGTCATTTCCGCGCTGTTATACACCTCACAGCCTTCTTTTTTATAATCCAGCAGCTGCGGGTTTACCAGAGAACCGGCATAGATAATCACATCCGCCTCCCCCAGCAGCTTCATGCCTCTTACTGTAATCAGGTCAGCCGCCCCTGAGCCTGCTCCCACAAAATGTACCATAGTCTTTCTCCTTTCCGCCTGTTTCCTTCCGGCCGGGTTATTCCTGTCTTTCCTTTACGATAATCAGGGAATAATATCCCGCATTCTCATTAATCTCTTCCGCAGAACGGTAAATTTTTTCATTTTCCATACCGCAGTTTTCTATCATCATGACCTGGCAGTCTGTCATGGACTTCAGGGTTTCCTTAACATCCTTCATTTTCTTTCCCGCCTTCATCAGCACCTTTGTGCCAGGAAGCTTCAGCGCATCCTCGATCTGATAAGACGCCGGGATCACATGGAGAGGCTCCGCCTTCTCCACCAGCCCGATATTCAGCCTGGCCGCCACAGCGCAGAAGGATGTGATGCCGCTGATAATTTCTGTATCATAGCCGGCCTTTTCCACCCGTTTGTGGATATAAAGATAGGTGGCGTAAACCGTCGGATCTCCCAGAGTGAGGAAGGCCACGTCCCGGCCGCTGTCCAGAATCTCCGCTACCATCTTTGCTCCCTTTTCATGGCTCTCCTCCAGAAGAGCTTTGTCCTTAGTCATCGGCATCGGTACCGCAATGGTTTCCTTTTCCTCCAGTTCAGGTACGGCCTGCCTTACGATTTTATAGGCCACGCTCTCTTCCTTCACAGTGCCGGGAACAGCTACTACGCCGCTTTCCCGGATAATCCGCACCGCTTTCAGAGTCAGAAGCTCCGGATCTCCCGGTCCTACGCCGATTCCATACAATTTTCCTGCCATGTCATTACCTCTTTCTATTTTTTTATTCCTTATATTTTTCAAAGCCAGCTCCGGCTTTCAAAATATCCATCAGTTCAGGGGCCTCCCGGGTCTCTCCCAGCCATCCGTATTCATTGGAAAAGAGCACCGCCCCGATTTTCAGCCGGTCATAGGCCCGGTGATTCAGATAATGGTGAATCCGCTCTGTCACCCACCTCATAGCCGGTTCCAGCAGCCCCGCCTCCTTCAGCAGGCCCACCGCCTCCTCTGTGGTGATGGTATCCAGTATTTTTTTCACCAGCCCGCAGTCCCCGCCTCCATGGATGGCGGCGGCAGCCATCAGCTCCGCCCTGGCGTCTGCGCTGCGGGAATGGGTATTCATAATTCCCCCGGCTACTTTAATAAATTTCCCGATATGGGCAATAAAAAGAATGCCCTTCGCGCCTCCCTCTACCGCCATATCAATGGTATCTCCTACGAAATTGCTGCATTTCATAAAGGAGGACATATCCAGGCTCAGATGCTCCTTCAGAAAAGCTTCCCCGTAATTTCCAGGGGTAATCAGCAGATACTCCGCCCCCTGGGCCAGCCGCATATTCATCTCGATGCGGATGCTCTCAATCAGGGCCGACTCGCTCATCGGCTCTACGATTCCGCTGGTACCCAGCACAGAGATTCCGCCCTGAATGCCCAGCCGGGGATTGAAGGTTTTTTCCGCAACCCGCTCCCCCTCGGGGATGGAGATCACGATCTTCAGCCCGCCTTCATAGGCGAACTGCTCACAGACTCCCTCTGCCTCCCGGCGGATCATCTCCCTGGGCACCCTGTTAATGGCCGCGCTGCCCACCGGCTGCTCCAGCCCCGGCTTCGTCACCCGGCCCACGCCGGTTCCTCCGTCCAGGTCAATGCCCGGCTCCTGCTTTTTCTCTACCTTCGCGTAGACCAAAAGCCCGTTGGTCGCGTCCGGATCATCGCCGCCGTCCTTGCGGACAGCGCAGGAAACCCAGTTTTCCCCCCTGGTCACATCCAGAATCTCCAGGTTCAGCTGTATCCCCTTCGGCGTCATCAGCAGCACCTCCGGCACAGCCTCTTTGCCCAGCAGCATACAGGCCGCCGCCTTCGCCGCCGCTGCCGCGCAGGAGCCTGTGGTGTAGCCCCGTCTCAGTTTTTTATTGTTCCGGATCACATAGCTGTCCTCCAGCCCCGTCTTATGCACTGCAAAATCCTCCTCTTATTTCTTTTCCCGCGGCATCTTCCTCTCCGCCGCAGCGCGCTCCCTGTTCAATAAAAAAGAGCATGCCATCTTCCACATGCTCTTTCAATCATTCATTAAAAATCTCCATGCTGTCTTAACTGTCCGGGTTATGGCGCGTAACTTGCGGACAAACTCAGGTTTTCTGGCTTTAGCATCTTCACCCGATACCCCTTCCCGGCTGACGCCAGTGGCTTATGTATCAGGCTCCTCTATTACAGCAGCGGCACTGCACAGGATTTTCACCTGTTTCCCTGTTTTCTCGTATGCAATTCACCTCTGTATTATACCTTTTTCAGAAATAAAAGTCAATTTGTAGCCATGAAAATGGAAAATAAATTTATGGCCTTACATGCCTGCGGATATATCTGCCCCGTCCCGGCTCTGCCGTCACCACGCCATCCTTCTGAATCACCTCTCCCCTGCTGATGGTATACCGGGGCCAGCCCTTCAGCTTCATGCCTTCGTATACAGAGAAGTCGCTGTCGCCGAACAGCTCAGGCGTAATCTCCCGCTCCCAGTCCAGATCTACCAGAGCCAGATCCGCGTCATAGCCGGGGGCGATCACCCCTTTTTCCCGCAGCAGGAATACCCGGGCTGTATTGGTACTGTTTACCATAGAGAGAGTCGTCAGCGGAATCCCTCTTTTATGATAGCCTTCGCTGATCAGAACAGGCAGGATCATGCCCGGGCCGCCAAATCCTACATATACGCCCCAGATATCGTCCCCCGGCTCATACCGCTTCTCCTTCCACACTGGCACATTGTCTGTCCCGACCGTTTTCACGCTGCCGCTGCGGATTCCTTCCCACAGCGCTTCATTGTCCGCCGCGGTCCGCAGAGGCGGATTCACCTTTCCCATCAGGCCGCAGGGAGAGTCCTTGGTCAGCACCAGATAGTGGGGGCAGGTTTCCAGCGTTACTTTCCCGCCCAGCGTCCCGGACAGAAGATCGTACATTTCCACAGAGGAAGCAGCGGAGGTGTGCACCACATACAGATTTCCGTCTGCGATATGATTCATCCACATCGTATCCCCAATGGTAATGGTCTCCACCCAGTCCGGCCTGGTTTTCTCGAAGCCTGCCAGGGAATAACGGTCATTGGGATTATCCTCCTCTTTTACCGCTTTCTGCAAAGCCCGGAAGAGATCGGCGTCCTCGCAGTGAACGCACAGAAGCAGTTCCGGCGAGATCTCCCGCAGCTGTTTCATAATAAAGTAAAAGTCAGCCTTATCCAGAGTCAGCGCCGCTTCCTCCGGCAGATCGTAAAAGGTGTGGGCAATATCCTGCTTGTCAAAGAAGAATTTAAAGGAGGTAATGCCCAGCCGGTCCACATAGCCTCTCAGCTCGTTTAAATGCTCCTTCGCGCATAATCCCAGGGAAAAAGCGAAATCTACCAGGCTGTTTTTCTCTCCCGCTTCGATGGCTTCCTGCACCGTCTCATAATAGTCGCCCTTGCCCCGGTGATAGTTCAGCAAAGTGGTCAGGCCGCCTACCGCCTGCCGCGGCGTATCTTTGCGGAAGGCGTCCCCCAGATCCTTATACAGGCCCAGGTGCTGATGGGGGTCAATGGTGCCTGGCATCACATACAGGCCGGAAGCGTCGATTACCTCCGCCTCGCCTGAAAATGCGCCCGGCGCGAAAACCGCAGCGATTTTCTCTCCCCGAATCAGAATGTCGCATCTGCGTATCTCTGTCTCAAAAACCACATTTCCGTTCTGAATCAGTTTATCCATAAAGTCAGTCCTCCTTTCTTTTCAGCGGGCTACATGCCCAGGTACATTTTCCGGATACGGCTGCTGTCCAGCATCTCCTTTGCCGTACCGCTGAGCCGGATCAGCCCCTGCTCCATGACATACGCCCGATCCGCGATCTCCAGCACGTCCGCAATATTCTGCTCTGCGATCAGTACTGCCGTCCCTTTCCGATGGATTTCTTTCACAGCCTCAAATACCTTCTGGGTCATAATCGGGGAAAGGCCGATGGAAGGCTCATCCAGAATCAGCATCTTCGGATCCGCCATCATTCCTCTGCCGATTGCCACCATCTGCTGCTGTCCGCCGCTTAAATCCCCGGCCGGCTGCCCGCTGATATCCTTCAGATCCGGAAAAACAGAATAGACATATTCCAGGCTGTCTTTTTCCTTTTCCCTGGCCCTCCTGTTATGGGCGCCAATCTCCAGATTCTCCCGGACTGACATCAGAGGAAAGAGCCGCCTCCCCTCCGGTACCTGGATCAGCCCGGCCTCCACGATTTTTTCTGAGGACCATCCCGTGATGTCCTCCCCCTGAAATTCCACTTTTCCGCCGGTGATATGTCCCAGCCCGGAGACAGCCCGCATCAGTGTGGTTTTTCCGGAGCCGTTGGCGCCCATCAGGGAAACGATTTCTCCATCCTCCGCCCGCAGGGAAACGCCCTGTATAATTTTCAGGTTTCCGATTCTTACATGAAGGTCAGTGATGTTCAGCATACTCCGTCCCTCCTCCCCGGCTGCCCAGATAGGAGGCGATCACTCTCGGGTTATGAGCCACCTCTTCCGGGCTTCCATCGGCGATCACCGCCCCTCTCTCCATCACATAAATACGGTGAGACAGGCTCATAATCGCCGGCATGATATGTTCAATCATCAGAATCGTCATGCCCTTCTGATGAATCTGCTCGATCAGACCAATCATTTCCTTTGACTCTGTCGGCGTCAGGCCGGCCATCACCTCATCCAGCAGCAGCAGCTTCGGACGGGTAGCCAGCGCCCTGGCCAGCTCCAGCCTGCGCTGCTCGCCCGTATTCAGAGCCGCCGCCGGCATCTCCAGCTTATCCTCCAGCCCCACCAGCGCCAGACATTCTCTGGCAATGGCATAGGCTTCCTTTTTTCCCGTTCCCCTGTTATAGCCGCCTACCGCCGCATTGTCCAGCACTGAGAGCAGCCCGAAGGGGCGAACGATCTGAAATGTCCTTCCGATGCCCAGGCGGCACAGTTTTTCCGGCTGCACCCGCTGGATCTCCTTCCCCTGAAAGAGGATGGTTCCGGAATTGGGATGATAATAGCCGGAAATACAGTTAAACAGAGTAGTTTTCCCGGCTCCGTTCGCTCCGATCAGACCGGTAACGGCCCCCTCTTCCACGGTCAGAGAAGCATGATCTACCGCCACATTCCCCTGAAAGGATTTGCACACATCTATTACCTGCAGCAGTCCTGTCATGTCTCCACCCCTTTCTGCCGTTTCACCAGCGCGCCATAGATCCCGTCTCTGCAGAACATAATGAAAACGACAATCAGCACGCCGTAAATAACCATATTTAACCCGTGGACGTCTTCAAACAGGCTGTTGCTCAGCTCCTGAAGGGGAACGATGATCAGCGCTCCCAGCAGCGGCCCGCTGAGCGTTCCGGAACCGCCGATAATGCATGGCACAATCGCCTCCACGGAAATTGACGAAGTAAAAACGGTTCCCGGATCGATAAACCCGTAATACTGGGCGTAAAAGGTACCCGCCATAGCCGCCGCCGCTCCGCTGACCGCCATGGCCGCCAGCTTATATTTCAGCACCGGAACGCCCAGCGACTGGGCCACGCCCTGGCTCTCCTTAATCGCAATCAGGCAGACGCCGAATTTTCTTCGGCTGATCACCCCGATAAAAGCCGTAATGGCAATCACCATCAGCAGAAGGATCAGATAAAAAATCCTGTCGTCCCGGAACTGAAACTCCTGCCACACATCCCGGTAGGGAATCAGCACTCCCTCCGCCCCTTTCAGCGCCGCAGAATTGTTAAAAAGCACCCGCAGAATCTCCGCGAAAGCCAAAGTCACCAGCGCGAAAAAGTCGCCCCGCAGATGATACCGAAAGGAAAGGAAGCCAATCAGAACACCCAGCAGAGCCGCCGCCCCCATTCCCAGGAGCATCCCGATCCAGGGGCTGACGCCATAATCCACATACAAAATGCTGGATGTGTAAGCGCCCACGCCGAAAAAAGCCGCATGTCCGAAAGAAAACTGGCCGGCATAGCCGCTCATAATATTCCAGCTCTGCCCCAGCGCCGCCATCAGAAGGACAGAAACCCCGATACTCATCATATACCGTCCGGCGAAAAAGGGAAATATCACTGCCGCGGCCAGCAATACGATCAATGTTATCCGTTCTGTTTTTCTAGCTTTCACGCCGGTTCCCCCTTCCAAATATCCCGGTAGGCCGCACAAGAAGGATCAGAATAAAAGCGCCGTAAATCAGCATCTCGCTCCATGTGCCTCCCAGAAAATAACCGGACAGCGATTCAATAACGCCGATAAAAATGCCCGACAGAAACGCGCCCCAGAGATTTCCCATGCCGCCCAAAACTGCAATCACAAAGCATTTTAACTGAAAGCTTTCCCCAAGCGTGGGATAAATGCTCATCACCGGAGTCAGCAGGCCGCCGGCGATCCCGGTGCAGACCGCTCCCAGCCCGAAAGCCGCCGCCCGGATCCGTTTGACATGGATCCCCATCAGCCTGGCTCCTTCTTCATCCTGGGCGGAAGCCCGGATCGAACGGCCCACCCGGGTTTTGTAAAGAAGCATGTAAAACCCCGCCGTCACCGCCAGCACCACGGCAAACATAATCAGCCTGGCCGGAGCCACGGTCAGCGGCCCGATATGGATGGCTTTCTGAAAAGCATCCACAGTCAGCGTCCTATAATTGGGCGTAAAAACCATCAGCAGCACATTTTCCAGAATATAGGCAACGCCCAGGGTCAGCAGCAGCTGATTATAGGCCGGCGCATGGTCGATGCTGTTAATCAGCACCCGCTGGATCAAAAAGCCCAGGCCAAACATCATCGCCATCGCCAGAGGCAGGGCGGCGTAAGGCCCTATTCCCATCCCCACAGAAATGGCGTATACCGCATACATGCCCATCGTCATCATCGCCCCGTGGGCAAAGTTGGTAATCTTCAGCACGCCAAAAATCAGAGACAGCCCCAGCGCTGCCAGCGCGTAAATCCCTCCCATCAGCACCCCGTCCAGGAAGGCCTGCAATACATATATATTCATCCCCTCACCCCACTTTCGGGTTTTCTTTATTCATTCCGGTCATCCGCGTATTCCTCCGGATAGACCACCACATGCCTGCCGTCCCGGATCTCTACCAGTACGCCTGCGGAGTTGATATTTTCTCCCGTTTCATCAAACCGGATCACCCCCTGAGGCAGCACATGGCTGTGCAGCTCGGTCTGCGCAAGAGCATCTCTGAGCTGCCCCGGATCCTCCGGGTCATCGCACCGTTCCATGGCGTCGGCCAGCACCATAATCGACTGGTAGCCATAAACCGCATGTACCGGGATTTCTTCCCCGTAAGCCTCCCTGTAAGCCTCCAGCATGTACTGGGTCTCCTCGCTGTTGGGATTGTACCGGTAATTAATATCATAAATCCCATCCACCTGTGTGCCGTAGGTTTCCAGAAATTTTACATCAGAAAAAGCGCCGTTGGCACAGCCTACGATCCGTCCGAAATGGATATCCCGTTCCAGGATCTCCTTCATCAGCAGCGTCTGATCGGCATAATAGCCGATGGGCACCAGCAGATCCGGGTTCATCGCCTCCAGTCTGGTCACTTCAGCGCTCAAAGTAGCAGCCGTGGCCGGATAAGAAATCATGCCTACTACCTCCAGCCCGATTTCCTCAATGTGCTCCGCTATGTACTCCGCGATTCCGGTGCCATAGTTGCTGTTTTCATAGATCAGCGCCACCGTCTCCATGCCGTCGGTTTTAAAATAATCAAAATATTCCAGGAAATTCCGGCTGAATACAGATACGCTGGGCTGAATGCGGAAGGTATAACGGTAGCCGTTGCTCAGCAGATTGTCGCTGGAGGCCACTGTTACCACCAGCGGAATCCCCGCCTTCTCTGCTGTGCGGGATACCACCTGGGCAGAACTGCTGGTATAGGTGCCGGTCAGCGCCGCCACCCCGCTGTTGGTCAGCTTCAGGGCCGCATTCGCCGCGCCGCTGGACGTGCCCAGGCTGTCGCTTTCCACCAGCTCCAGCGGCTTTCCGTTAATCCCGCCCTCGCTGTTTACCCGGTCTACGGCGATCTGCTGGGCATTGACAATCGCCTGCCCTTCATAGGCCATACTTCCGGTCAGCGGGTGGACCGACCCGATCCGGATGGTCTGGCTGTCCTCCCCGCCGCATCCGGCCAGTATAAAGGACAAAGCTGCCAGTAAAACCAGCCGCCCCCATTTTTTCATTTTCATCCGCCATCCCCTCCTTTGTCTGCCAGAAGCTCTTCGATTCCCTCAAATGGCCGTTCCATATCCAGCGCCCGGATATTTCGGATCACATCCTCCGCTTTCCAGGGCATTTCTTCCATACAGGCCCTCAGTTTTTCCTCCATATCATCCCACGTCATCGGATTGGCGCTGTCTCCCTTGGGCAAAAGCACTGTCTCCTCCTCTGTCCCTCCATCCGTCAGCTCTACGGACAGCCGCGCGCCCCGGATACCGGCCGTTGTCTTTTCCATGGACGGGTCTGGAATCAGGGTGATTTTCTCTGTCAGCGCCCTGATCTGCGCCGATGGCTCCCTTTCCAGATCTTTCAGGGAATAGCGGCCGGTATACAGAGCTGCCGCCAGGCTGTAATGAATGGAAAACTTCGCTTCCTCCGGCGTGGCAGGAACCCGGATCTGTCCTGCAATCTCAATCGCATTTGGATAAATAAACAGACTGGCCTTACGGATATCGCCGGCATTTTTTCCTGCTGCCCGCAGCCTGCCGGATATCCGGGCCGCCGCCTCGATGCCGCAATGGGTATGGCGGCAGGATGGATATGGCTTCAGATAGCTTTCACAGATCGTAAAATTCTCCCCCAGGCCCTCTAACATCTCATCATGGATTTCATCTGTCATGGCATGAAACCAGCCTTTCCCGCTTTCCATGGGATTGACAGGCCCCCGGACGCCCCGGGCGGCCAGCTTCGCAGAAAAGATACCCGTCCGGGCTGCGTTGGCCGGATTCAGAGGCTTGCAGGACTGTCCGCTTTCCGCGATCAGCATCAGACCGCTGGACTGAACCGCCGCTATGGAGATGGCGCTGTATATTTTTTCTGTCTCCAGCCCCATCAGCTTCCCGCAGGCTGCCGCGCAGGCAGGCGCCCCGGCTGTCCCGGTAGAATGGAAGCCCCGGCGCACCAGCCCCGGCTGAGCCATAGCTCCCAGCCGGTTAAATACCTCATAGCCTGTGATCACAGCCGTAACCACATCCTGCCACCGAACGTTCCCCAGCTCCTGCGCCAGAGCAAAAACCGCAGATATCACATGGGCTCCGATATGCCCCATAGACTTTCGGTTGCCGTCATCCATATCAGCCCCATGGGCATATATTCCATTCATAAAAGCAGCCATTTCTGCCGGCAGCTTTTGTTTCAGCCCGAATACAGAAGCGCTCCCCCATGCTCTTTCCCCGTCCTTCTGCCGGTGAGCCGTCCGGCCCTCCTGCACTGCATCCAGAGGGGGAAACATACCTTGCACCGCATCCAGGACGGCCTGATTAAACTGCCGGTTAATCATCATTCCGGCGGAAACCGCCCCGCAGTAATCCGCAATAAACAGCCGGGCTGTGTCGATGACTGCGGCGGGAATATCCTCAAAAGAAAGGTCAGCCGCAAACTGGCTGAGGGTCCATGCCGTATCCCTGTCAGAACCCCTTCTCATAGATCATCCCTTCCTTCCCATAATGGATATCCGATACGATGCCATACAGCTCAGGATGGCGGTCTCGCTCCCAGTTCAGCCGGGCTCTGGCATACCGGATGGTATCCAGATCCAGCTCTGCCGAAAGAGCTGCCCACGGCTCATCCTCCAGAGCCGCCACAATATTCCCCATGGGATCGATGACCATGGATTTGCCGAAGTGAATCCTGGGCTGCTCCTCCTTCTCCGTCTTTTCTTCTCCGGCCCGGTTCAGGGCAATCACATAGCTGTGGCTCTCCAGCGCCCTGGTCTGCAGCTCCGCCACAAACATATCCTTGCGCAGCCCCATCGTGCAGGCCGCCACGCAGATAATCTGCGCGCCTTTCAGGTAATACGCCCGCCACAGCTCCGGGAAGGACCGGTCATAGCAGAGCATCATCGCCACCCGGACGCCATTGTCCAGCTCATATACCGGCATCTGGGTTCCGTGATTAAAATAATACTTTTCATAGCATTCATTGTAGCGAAGATCGCCTCCGGGCAGATGAATCTTCCGGTACTTCCCCGCCACGCCTCTTACAGGGGAAACCAGCCCCATCGTGTTAAAATAGCCGTCCGGCGCTTTCTCAAACAGGGAATAGCAGATATTGGTATCCAGCTTCCAGCACAGCCTCAGCATCGCCGCAGTGGTGGGCCCGGTCAGAAAGTCCTCTGCGTACTGGAACCATCTCTGCTCCCGGACATAGCCGAAATACATCCCTGTCATCAGCTCCGGAAACATAATCAGCTCCTCCCCGCTGTAATGCTCCTCTGCAAAGTCCAGCTGCCGCTGAAAATATTCCCGGTTCTCCATACCTTCCGTCACAGTTCCCGGCTGGATTCCTAAAATACGAACCTTCATCACATAAGCCCCCTTTCGCTGGTATAATATACTCCTCCATTCATATATAATTCTATTTTAACAGGAGAATGGACAGACTTCCAGTTATTTTTTTATTAATTTTTCGAATTTTTGTTAAATTCGTATAAAGATATATTAATACATCATATTCTTCTTATTTTTCTGGATTTTTTCTGAAAAGACTGTCTCCGTTCTTGTATCTCTGCCGGCGGCATGATAGGATAAAAGAAAAAAAGGAGGCCGCGCATATGTATATTGATCTGAAGGGATTCACCGCTTTTATCACCGGCGGTTCCAGCGGAATGGGATTTGAAATGGCCAGAGAACTGCTCTCCCATGGGGCCACCGTCGTCATCGCAGCCCGCGGCAGGGACAGGCTGGAAAATGCCCGAAAGCAGCTGGCAGAACAGGGCTATGACGTCTATGCCATCCCCATGGACGTCAGGGATGAACAGTCTGTAGACCATGCCGCCAGATGGTACGCAGAGCATTTTGACCATCTGGACATGCTGGTAAACAACGCCGGGGTCGGCAACAATACCCCCGGTATGGAATCGGAAAACCCGGAGCGTCCATTTTACCACATTCCCGTATCTGCCTTTCGTACCATTATGGAGACGAATTTTCTCGGGTATTTTCTTGTATCCCGCGCCTTTGTGCCTATGATGGTCAGAAAAGGGAAGGGAAGGATCGTCAATGTCTCCACCAGCACCTCCACCATGACGCGCAAAGGCTCCATCCCCTACGGGCCCTCCCGGGCCGCCTCGGAAGCCATGTCCGTCAGCCTCTCAGAGGAGCTTTGGGACGCAGGCATTACGGTTAATGTAATCTGTCCGGGCGGCGTTACCGACACTGCCATGACCACGCCTGCCATGAAAGCGGCCCATCAGCGCAAACAGCATCCCATACTGCCCCCGGACATTATGAACCCGGTTATCCTCTTCCTGGCCTCGCCGGCGTCAGAGGGGATAACCGGAGAAAAGATTATCGGAAAAGAATTTGAAAAATGGCTGAAGGAAAAAGGAATTAATTATCACTGCGAATCTTTCCCGATCACATTGGAGTAAGCCGTCTTTGCCGTCACCCCTCTCAGCCGCCCGATCTTTCCCGACAGGGCGCTGATCACATCCTGGGGCGCGTCAATGGCGATGCTGATGATATTGATTCCTCTCTTCCGATAGGGAATCCCCATCCGCCCGATAATATATTCCGCCGCTCCGTGGAGCAGGGCATTCAGCTCTTCTGTGGAACTTCCATTTTCCACGATAATCGAAATATCCGCCTCTCTGGTATCCATACATTTTTCTCGTTGCTTCCGCGATACAGCCCGGAATCTGCCCTCAGCAG
>CALWQE010000270.1 GCA_944383605.1 uncultured Lachnospiraceae bacterium | reverse complement strand
AATATTTCCCGTACTGGTTCTTTTTCAGCACCTCGTAGGCTTCAATCACCTCTTCCCTGGTGATACAGCCGTTCAGATAGGCGATTTCCTCCAGGCAGGCGATTTTCCGGTGCTGATGGGTCTCCACAGTTTTTACAAAATTCCCCGCCTCCATCAAAGACTCATGGGTGCCGGTATCCAGCCAGGTATAGCCCTGTCCCAGCAGCATCACATCCAGCTCGCCATTTTCCAGGTAAATCCGGTTCAAATCCGTAATCTCCAGCTCGCCCCGGGCCGAGGGCTTCAGGTTTCGGGCATACTCTACTACCCGGTTGTCATAAAAATACAACCCGGTCACGCAGTAGTTGGACTTGGGATGCTCCGGCTTTTCTTCGATCGAGATCGCCTTCCCCTGACTGTCAAACTCCACGATGCCGAACCGCTCCGGATCATCCACATAATAGCCGAATACCGTAGCGCCCGTTTCCTTTGCCGCCGCCTGGCGCAGCAGCCGGTTCAGGCCGTTGCCGTGGAAAATATTATCGCCCAGCACCATGGCCACCGAATCGCTGCCGATAAACTCTGCTCCGATAATAAAGGCCTGGGCCAGACCGTCAGGGCTGGGCTGCACCCGGTAGCTCAGCTGAATGCCAAAAGCCGCCCCGTCTCCCAGCAGCGCCTCAAATCTGGGCGTATCCTCCGGTGTGGAGATAATCAGAATCTCCCGGATGCCCGCGTTCATCAGCACTGACAGCGGATAATAAATCATCGGCTTATCGTAAACAGGCAGCAGCTGTTTCGACGTCACCTTCGTCAGCGGATACAGTCTCGTGCCGGAACCGCCGGCCAGAATAATACCTTTCATAGATACATTCACTCCTCTCTGCTTTTCTTTCCTGTTTTTTATCTTTCTGATTTCTTCTCTCTTCTGCGGATTCACTGTTTTACGCACAGGAAAATCCCCGCCTGCTTTGTGATCCGGATGGTTCCCTGTTTCTCCATCTTCCGGTCCAGGAATCTGCGGAAATCCTCGTAACGGCCGTTGAGCACCTCATTCTGATTGCCGTGACAGGACAAAATATACTCCAGCAGGGGACTGGTCTGGTCTACGTTCAGGCTGTCCTCATAAATCAGCTTCCGGATATGGGAAAAATAGGGGCGCAGCTCCTCTTCCCCGTTTTCCAGTCCGAATATCTCATACAGATTTACATCAGACAGCCTCATCCGGCTGTCAAACTCCCGCCCCATCTGGCTGATCTCCTTCATATGCTCCCGGCCGTAGGTACTGCAGCAAAACAGCCCGCCCGGCTTCAGCACCCGGACAGCCTCCTGGAGCACAGCGCCGATATCTTTCACATAAAACAGCAAATGGTTGGCGACTGCCAGATCAAACGACTGATCCGGATAGGGGATCTGGGCGCAGTCAAATACCTGATAAGAAAACCGGGCGTCCTCCCTGGCGCAGGCCTTCCGCCCGGCATGGGAATTTCTGCCGGCAGCAGCCTGCGCTCCGGCCCGGATCCCCTCCCTGGCGTCGTCCACCATGCCCGGGGACGCATCCGACAGCACGATCTCCACCCCGTCAGGCAGTCTGTCCAGGTTATCTCTCCACAGCTGCCCGTTGCCGCAGCCCAGCTCCAGCGCCCGCTGGCCCGGCTGCAGGTTCAGGTGGCGGTAAATCCACCGAAACCACCCCTCCGGGTTCGTGGTGTAACGGTCATGAAGCTGGATACGGATATCCAGGTTGGCGCCGTTCTTATACTGCTCCACCAGGGATTTTTCCATGTTGGTAATATGAATCAGATGGAGGATTTTATTCCAGTCCAGCCCATCGCCCCGGCGCACCATCTCAGAGGTTTCCTCCAGCGTCTGCTCCACCAGCTTTAAATGGTCGATCCTTTTTCGCACCAGCTGAAGCTGAAGCTGGAGGGACTGGCCGATATTGCCCTCATCCTCGTCATTGACCGTCATCGAGCGGATCTCGTCCAGGGAAAAGCCCAGGTACTTTAAAGACAGAATTTTCTGCAGGCGGAGGAAATCCCCGTCCGTATACAGCCGGTATCCCGCCTCCGTCACCGCGGTAGGCTTCAGGATTCCCTGCTGGTCATAATACCGCACTGTCCTGATCGAAACATTGGCCTTTCTGGCAAATTCGCCGGAAGTATAATATCCCCGCATCCTATCACCGTCCTGTAAGCTATATTATAAAAGGTAACGTAACGTTACTGTCAAGGGCTTTTTGATTTTTGTCAGCCGAACCTGGAAAGAACCCAATTTTTCCTGGCAATCAGCAGGGACTGTTTTATCAGCTTATAAACTGATTGTTTTATTGACTTATTTACTGTCCTGACGTATACTGTAGCTATCGAAAGGAGATGATTTTATGGGTTCTGTTTTAAGCGCAATTACCAATACTATCCCGATTTCTCAGTTTAACCGGGGACTTGCCGGAAAAATTTTTGAAGAAGTTAAACAGTCCGGCGCAAAGGTTGTCATGAAAAATAATACTGCTGAGTGCGTACTTCTCTCGCCTGATGAATATGTGCGGCTGATGGACGAGGTAAACGATGCCCGTCTTTTAGCCATTGCTGCTGAGCGCTTTGCCAATTACGATCCATCCAAAGTCATTACAGAAGAGGAAATGGATCGGAGGCTAGGTATAACTGAGGCTGACCTTGAGGGCTACGAAGAGGTGGAATTAGAATGAACTGGCAATTAGCTTACTTACCAGAAGCTGAAAGGGACTTACAGGATCTGGATGGCAGCCAGAGAATGCTTGTTCGAAAAGCCCTGAAAAAAGTCCAGCAGAATCCTCTCCCTGTTGAAGAACAAGGCTGCGGGAAGCCACTTGGCAATCTATCCGGTACAAAGCTCTCCGGTTTTCTGAAAATCAAGCTCAAAGCAGCCGGAATCCGTGTGGTCTATAAATTAGTCCGGACTGAAACAAAAATGCTCATAATTGTGATCGGAGCAAGATCGGATGATGAAGTATATGAGACAGCACAAAAACGCATCATAAAATACAATTTTTAGTTCAGCAATACAACATATATACAGCTGAAGATTATATGAGGAGAATTATGAGCTATGTATGATAAAGTAACACAAAAAGACATTGACCGGATGAAGGAAGAAATCGAGTACCGGAAGCTGGTCGTCCGCAGGCAGGCGCTGGAAGCGGTAAAAGAAGCCAGAGCACACGGGGATCTCAGTGAAAACTTCGAGTACCACGCAGCGAAAAAGGACAAAAACGCCAATGAAAGCCGCATCCGCTATCTGGAACGGATGATTAAAACCGCCATCATCATGCCCGAAGAGTCCAAAAGCGACGAAGTGGGCATCAACAATACCGTCACCATCTATTTCGAGGATGACGATGAGGAAGAGGTATTCACCCTGGTGACGACTGTCCGGGAAAACTCCATCAACGGGTGGATCTCCAACGAGTCCCCCATCGGAAAAGCCATTATGGGCCATAAGGAAGGCGACCGGGTATATGTCAGGGTGAATGAAAATAACGGCTACTATGTGGTCATCCGGAAAATCGAAAACTCTGTCGACGACGGCTCCATCGGGCTGCGCCGGTACTGAAAATACCGGCGGGAAAAAGGAGCTTCCTGCTTTTTATCCGCGGGAAGCTCCTATCTATATTAAAAGCAAAACACGTTGTTTGGTGTCCTGCTTGAAATATATCTGTCCTGGACAGAATTACTTTTTCATTTTAGGCTTAAAAACCAGAGAGGCCAGATAGCCAAATACCAGCGCGCCGCATATTCCGGCAGAAGCGGCTGTCAGGCCGCCGGTGAAAATGCCCAGAACCCCCTTTTCCCCGATTCCTTCCTTCACACCCTGAAACAGCGTGTTTCCAAATCCCAGCAGCGGGACGCTGGCCCCGCTCCCGGCCCACTCGATTAACGGCTCATACCATCCCAGGAATCCCAGAATACAGCCCAGTACCACCAGGCTCACCATAATTCTGCCCGGCATCATTTTTGTTTTATCCATAAAAATCTGGACGACAGCGCAGATCAGCCCGCCCACCAGAAACGCTTTTACATAATCCATTGTATCCCTCCACACCTTATTGATGCAGCCTGCCCGTCTGAGCCGCCCTCATCCTCACTGACATACCGTTGTTTCCAGCATCACCCCATGGGCAATACCCGGCACACTCTGTCCTTCATTAAAACTGGTGGAAGAAAGCAGAGCGCCGGTGGGCACAAAAAGCACCCGCTTCCACTCCCCGTCCTTCAGTTTTTTCAGAATCATCCCGCACAGGGTAACGGCGCTGCACCCGCAGCCGCTGCCGCCCGCATGGGTATCCTGAGTTTCGGGGGCAAAAATCTCGATGCCGCAGTCCATATGAAGCTCCCCGATGTCCACCCCCTGCTCCGCCAGCAGCTCGATCACCAGCTTCTGCCCCACTGCGCCCAGATCTCCGGTGATGATCTTATCGTAATAGGAAGGAGAGATCTGAAAATCCTCCAGGTTTTGCCGGATCGTATCTGCCGCAGCCGGCGCCATCGCCGCTCCCATATTCATGGAATCCCGGATGCCGTAATCTACGATCCTGCCGGTGGTGATCCCCGTGATCCTGGCATACCTTCCCTCTGTCCCAAGAATGACCGCGCCGCAGCCGGTTACGGTCCAGGTAGAGGAATAAGGCCGCTGATTGCCGTAAGCCAGCGGAAAGCGGAACTGCTTTTCCGCGCTGGCGAAATGGCTGGACGCCATGGCCATCGCGTAATCCGCGTTTCCCCCGTCCACCATCACGGCAGCCAGCCCCATGGCCTCGCCCATGGTGGAGCAGGCGCCATACAGGCCAAACATGGGAATCCCGTATCCCATCACCCCAAAGGAGGTAGCGATCAGCTGGCCCAGCAGGTCGCCGGAAAAAAGATAGCGGATCTGTTCCTGTCTGATATCTCCATCCTCCATAGCCAGCCCGGCCGCCCGCCTCTGCAGCTCGCTTTCCGCCGCCTCCCAGTTCTCCTGCCCCAGCATCGGGTCTTCCTCAACCTCTGTAAAGGTATGGCCCAGCGGGCCTTCCCCTTCCTTCTTTCCCGCCACTGACGCGGCCGCCGCGATATAAACCGGATTTTTAAAAATAAGGCTTGCCTCTCCCTGCTTCATCCCCGTTTCCTCCTGACGCTTCCTGTTTCTGTTTTCCTGTGTTCTGGTAACAGATTGTTTCCGGATGGGAATCGTTTTATGCAGCAAAATACATTTTTCACATTTGCAGAAACTGGTTAATAATCCCGCAGCGCCTCCAGTTCTTCCCATGTAATATATTCGCTCAGATATTCCATCAATGTCGCTTCGATCCTGGCCACCATATCCGGATCATTCTTATCAGCAGGGACAGATACCGTCACGCCTCTTGCTTCCAGTTCCTCATAAATATCGGCTACATTTGCAGAATACTGCCCGTTCAGCCAGTCGGATGCTTCCTGGGCCGCGCTGTAAACCGCCTCCTGCTGCTCCTTCGTCATCTTTTCCAGAATCCGGTCCTGAATCATAAAAGAATAAATCGTAACAGAATGATTGGTTCGCAGGCAATATTTGCAGACATCATACAGCTTATAATCCAGAAAGGTTTCCACATCTGCCTCCACTCCGGTCAGCACCCGGGTACGCAGCCCGTCGTACACCTGGGAAAAGGGCATAAATGTAACCGAAGCGCCCAGCGACTGAAACACAGTCGTATACAAAGGCAGCTGCGGCACCCGGATCACCTGTCCCTCCAGCTGGCGCAGGCTGTCAATCTCTGCTACCGTCCAGATCTGCCGCATTCCTTCCAGATAATGGCTGAAGCAGACAATCCCCGTCTCATTTTTCAGTTCTGACAAAATCCTTTCACCGAAATCGCCGTTCAGGATACGCAGCACCTGCTCTTCATCCTCAATCATAAACAGCATGGGCAGCGATCCGATCTGAGGAAAAATCTCTTCTGTAGACTCTATGGGAATAAAGCCCATTTCCACTGTTCCCAGTTCCAGCGCCTGAGCGATCACAGTCTGATTGCCCAGCTGTTCATTGGGATACAGAATAATCTCCACCTTGCCGTCTGTGCGTTCCTCTACGCTGTCCCGGAACATTTCCAGCGCCTGATAGGCGTCTGAATCTTCCAGTTTTGTTGTCGCCAGCTTCAGTAAAATTTCCTCCCCGTCCCTCTGCTCCCCCTCTGTTTCTCTTACCGCCATATGCCCTGCCTCTGTCACCTCTTCTGCTGCTGTTTCTGCCGTACAGCCTGCCAGGAACAGAATGCATGTCAGTATTAATATGATAAATCCCATTCTGTTTTTTACTTTCATTTCCTCCCCGCCGCAGATTCCTGCGGCACGCTCCTTTCTGATTCTCTGTTGCTTTTTCCCCCAAATTTTTTTATAATTTACTAATAAAAACAGGTCTTTACAATTTTTCCGAAATACTGCCGAGGTTATACCATGAAATTTTTTGAGTTTACTCCAATCCGCAGAAAAAATGTTTTTACCAAAAATTTCTGCCTGATCCTGCTGCTGGTCTTTACCCTGCTCAGCCTGTTTTCCGTCTGCATATATCATATTTCATCGAACGCTTTCTCGCGGCAGCAGTCTCTCACCGATGAAGCAGCCCTGAATCAGTATATTGAAGCTGTCGATGATACCCTCCACTTTATTAACCAGCTGGCTGCCGCTGCTGCTTCCAACAGCGATATTATCAATACAGTCGTGCTGCCCGGCCTGGATAACCAGCAGCGGAACTTCTCCGTGATCTCTAATCTGAAATCACTGGCCGCCGACAACGCCTACATCGACCGTGTTTTTCTTTACGAACGCAGCAAAGGCTGTCTTTTTTCTTCTGACAGCACCATGACGGCCCTGGACAGCTATCCCCGTTCTGCCATGATCCGGGCCGCCCTCACCAATAATCGTCAGGACACCTTCAGCCAGGAGGAAAACCGTTCTCACAGCCGTCTGGTGCTGGACGGCCAGCAGCTGTATTTTGTCTACGATTTTATTTATTCTAATGACGGCCCTTTGGGCGCCCTGATTATCGTCCTGAATAAGGACAGCCTTTTTTCCGCCAACAATATGCTGGTGTCCTCCGCTCTGAAAAATTACAGCGTTGCTGTCAGCAGCTCCAGCGGCAGGATCTTTTTCAGCACTGAGGATCTCAGCCGGCTGACCAGGCTTTATCCCCGTTTCAGCACCGTTTCCCGGCTGGCCTTCTGTGTATACAGCCTGTATGCAGAGGAAACTTCCTTTTTCTCTCTGCTTGATTTCGGACAGGAATTTGCGCCTATTCTGATCGGGCTGCTGCTGATCAGCCTGCTGATTACCTTCCTGATCACCTGCAAAACCTATGCTCCTGTTAAAAGCCTGACGGAACTGGTAGGCGCCGGAAGCGATTCTGCCGCCTTTTCCGCCGCCGAAACAGGCGCCAATGAGTTCGACTATCTAACCAGCGCCTATCAGCAGCTGATTACAGACAAAAACGCCGCCATTGATCTGATCGGACGGGCCCGCCCGGAGCTGGAACAGAAGCTGTTTTCCAGCCTGCTAAACGGCATCGAATATTCCGATGATGAACTGGAACGCCATCTGAACGCCATGAACAGCGCCTTCTGCATCGAGGAAAAATATCAGATCATTCTGCTTTATCTGGAAATCCCGGATTCATTGGATGACGTGGCTCTTCACATTTACAGCCAGGCCCTCCAGCAGATGTGCCGCCAGGAATTTTGTGATGCGTGGGGCAACCTGCAGATTCTTTCCCAGGAACCGAAGGGCTGTATCCTGGTCATCCAGTATCCGGCGGGATCCTCCATCGCCCAGATCAAACGATATATCCGCAGTTATCGCCAGAATCTGGAAAAGCAGGCCCGGCTGTCCAATATTCATCTCCTTTTTGCACAGGGAAAAATTTATTACAATATCGTAGATATCCGGCTGTCCTGGCAGGATGCGAAGGAAGAGCTGCACAGCCTTCTGTATTATAAAGAGGAGGCGGATCCCGGCGCTTCTGCAGAGCATTCCCTATCAGAAAATTATATCATCTCCCAAATTCAGCAGCTGAACGTCAGCCTGTCCAAAGGCGCTATGACCGTCGCCCAGTCTCAGCTGAACCAGCTGCTGGAAAATATCTTCGCAGACAGGTGGACCCTGCCTGACATGCGCAGGCTGTGCAGCCAGCTGCTGGATATTTTCGTTGAAAAGGAGCTGACCTGGCAGGCGGAAAATGCCCAAGAGCCGCCGGCTTACACACCCCTTTACCGGCAGATCCAGACCTGTGAATCCATCCAGGAGCTGAGAGGCTTTATGGATGCTGCTCTTCAGACCTTTATGGACGCTCTCACGCTGGAATCTCAGAAAAAACAGAACCGGCTGATTATCCGGGCAAAAGAATATATCGCGGCCAATTACAGCAACTGCAGCCTGTCTATCAATGAAATTGCCCAGGACGCCGGCTGCACGCCCTCTTACCTGAGTAATATTTTCACAGAATATACCCATGAAAATCTGATCGCCTATCTGAACCATTACCGGATCCGCATGGCCCAGGAGCTGCTGTCCAGTTCCCAGATTCTGATTAAAGATGTGGGATATAAAACAGGCTTTAATACCATCCAGAATTTCAACCGGGTCTTTAAAAAAGAAACCGGCATGACGCCTAATGAGTACAGAAAAAAGGCGCAAAAACTCTGATATCCTTCGCCCCGTCCGTCCAGCTGCGGCGGGGCAGCCTGTTTCAGTGAGATATCGTCATTTTCGCGCCGTTTTTTTACACGTTCCGGATATGCTTATCCAGAAAAGCAAGCATCAGTTCCTTCACCTCATCCTGCATGATCAGAAGATCTGCATGGTCGGCTCCTTCTATTATATAAAGATCCGAATCCACCCCTGCCTTCTGAAGCGCCTCATACATATACTCGCTCTGGGAATGGGGAACCAGATGATCCTGCGTCCCATGAAAGAGGCACACAGGCGGCGTCTGCGGCGTTACACAGGCGGCGCAGTCGATAAAGCCTGTCATATCCATATTCCCCAGACTTTCCTCCCCAGAGAGATCGATCACCGGCCACCAGGGCAGGGCGCACTGTACCGCGCTGCTCTGATCCAGATTATCTCCTACATCGTATTCTCTGGTATTGCTGGTAACAGCCAGGGCCGCAGACAGATAACCGCCGGCTGACTCGCCCATCACCGCGATTTTTTCCACATCCAGATCCAGCTCCCGGGCATGCGCCCGAATGTAACGGATTGCCGCCTTCAGCTCCTGAATCTGTTCCGGCCACTTGGTAAAGGGCAGCACGCTGTATTCCGCCGTTACTACCGCATATCCATGTTTCGCAAAATAAGCCAGCTCCGCATCCCATACATTAATATCCTGCTTCGCGAAACCGCCGCCGCAGATAAAGAAAATCACCGGATTTTTACGGTCCATATTGTCATAGGGATACCAGTGGCGGGGCTTCATAATGCTCAGCTTCAGCTGGCGTACGTTAGCATTGCACCAATATGGCTTCTGTAAATAAACCACTTCACTGGCTACGCCGATCAGTTCTGTTTTCGGTTCAATATTCAGTACTTTCCGCATGTCTGTTCCCTCCTATTTCAGATGTCTGTCAAGGAAATGGAGCATTTCCTCTTTTACCGCGCTGTTCACGATCCCGGCGTCCGCATGGCCCGCGCCTTCTACGATCAGAAGCTCTGCCTCCACACCGGCCTGCTCCAGCCTGTCATACAGATACTCGCTCTGGGAAATATTTACCTGAACATCCCCGGTTCCGTGTACCAGACAGAAGGGAGGCGTCTTTTCCGTAATATAGGAAGCCGCATCCGGCATGGAGCTGATTTTTTTCTCCACGCCCCTGGCCGGAACCACCTGTTTTGTGGTTGGATCATAAGAGCCGCCGGCTACCGCCTGCGGATTGATCACCGGATACCAGGGAACCGCGCACTGTACCGCGCTGCTCTGATCCAGATATTCTCCTTTGTCATACTCTCTGGTTTCTCCTGTGGTGCCTGCCATAGCCGCCAGATAGCCGCCCGCAGACTCGCCCATCACCGCAATCCGGTCTGGATCGATCCAAAATTCCTTCGCATGGGCCCGGAGATAACGGATCGCCAGCTTTACATCCTCCAGCTGCTCCGGCCACTCTGTAAAGGGCAGCACACTGTAATCCACGCAGGCCACCGAATAGCCATGCTTCGCAAAGTAAGCCAGCTCCGGCGTCCATACATTTACATCTTCTTTTTCGAATCCGCCGCCGCAGATAAAGACAATCAGCGGCTGTACCTCTCGTCTGTCATAGTTAAAATACCGCCTGGGACACATAAAGCTCATCGTCAGCTGGCGGGTTGTGGCGTTGCACCAGTACTGCCTCTGGCCGTAAACAATTTTCGACGCCAGGCAGACACAGTTTTCATCCTGATTCAGTACAAATGTCTTTTTCATCCCACAATACCTTCTTTCTCTTCTCAATCTGTTATTCCGGTTGTCTCCGCAGTCTTCATCTCTTCCCTTGACTGCTCATAATAGAAGCATCTGACATAATGTCCCGGCTCGACTTCCTGAAATTCAGGATCCTTTTCAAAGCATTCCGGGCGGGCCATCCAGCATCTGGGAGCGAACCGGCATCCCGGCTTCGGATTCATCGGGCTTGGCACATCGCCCTTCAGAACGATTCTGGATACCTTTGTATCGCTGACCCTGGGCACCGCGCTCAGCAAAGCGATAGAATAGGGATGGAGCGTATTGGCAAAAATCGTATCGGTATCCGCCATTTCCACCACCTGTCCCAGATACATGACGCAGATCCGGTCAGAAATATGCCTTACTACCGATAAGTCATGGGAAATAAACAGATAAGAGATTCCCCTTTCCCGCTGCAGCCGCATCAGCATATTGATAATTTTTGCCTGGACTGAAACGTCCAGGGAGGAAACCGGCTCATCACATACGATAAAGGATGGATTCAGAGACAGCGCTCTGCCGATGCCTACTACCTGCCGCATACCGCCGTCCAGCTCGTGAGGGTACCGGTCCAGCAGCTCCGGCGCCAGCCCAATGGCCTCGCACAGCTCCAGCAGCCTTTTGTCCAGCTCCGGCCCCTTCCGGCAGATCTTCTGTATGATATAAGCCTCGCTCAAAATCGTCCGGATCGTCTGGCGGGGATTCAGAGACGAATAGGGATCCTGGAAAATGATCTGCATCTGCTGGCAGATTTCTTTTTTCGGAACCTTATACATATCCTTCCCATTCAGATTCACATTACCGTCCGTTTTATCAAGCAGCTGCATCAGCACATTGCCCACGGTGCTTTTCCCGCAGCCTGACTCTCCTACCAGGCCCAGCGTCTCGCCCGGATATACCTCAAAGCTGACGTCATCTACCGCATGAAGCATTCCCTTTCCGGAAATTTTAAAATACTTTTTTAAATGAGAAACCGTCAGCAGCGGCTGCTTTCTCTCTTCATTGATCTGTTCCTTCATCAGACAGTCCCTCCTTCATGGGCAAAGCATTCCACATAGTGATCGTCATTGATCTGAACCATTGCCGGCTGCTGCTTTCTGCACTGCTCCCTGCAGGAAACGCAGCGGGGATGGAAACGGCATCCGTCAGGAAGATTGGACGCATTCGCGATCGTACCGGGAATGGCCGTCAGCTCGCTTTTGTCAGAATCCAGGCTGGGCAGGGCGCCCAGCAGCCCCTCTGTATAAGGATGCATCGGGTGATGAAATACCTCCTGCACTGTCCCATATTCGATGATTCGTCCTGCATACATAACCGCCACCTTTTCACACAGCTCGGAGATAATGCCCAGATTGTGGGTAATCATCAGCAGAGAGGTAGAATATTCCTTCTGCAGCCTTTTCATCAGCTCCAGAATCTGCGCCTGAATGGTCACATCCAGAGCGGTCGTTGGCTCGTCCGCGATCAGCAGCTCCGGATTACAGGCAATTCCCGCCGCGATGCCCACTCTCTGGCGCATTCCTCCGGAAAACTGTACCGGGTAATCATTGACACGATATGCTGCGATCCCTACTGTCTCCAGCAGCTCCTTTGCCCGTTCCAGCGCCTGCTTCTGGTTCATGCCCAGATGCTGGCGCAGCACCATGCCGATCTGCTCGCCTACTGTGAACACAGGATTGAGAGAGGTCAGCGGATTTTGAAAGATCATGGATATTTTATGGCCTCTGATCGGCAGCATTTCCTTTTCCGCAGAGCCCATCAGCTCTTTTCCGTTGTACAGAATCGAACCGTCTGTATATTGTCCGTTTTTGGAAATCAGCTGCAGGACAGACAGAGCCGTTGTGGTTTTTCCTGCTCCCGATTCCCCTACCAGTCCCAGAGATTCGCCTTTATGTATCGTCAGGTTCACGCCGTTCAGCGCATAGGATACGGCGCGTTCTGTAGTGAATTTTACTTTCAGGTTTTTGATTTCCAGCAGTTTTTCTTTTTCCATAAATTCCTCCTTCTGACATACTTGCCGGACGGTTATGTCCGCTTCGGATCCAGTACGTCCCGCAGGCCGTCGCCGAGGAAATTAAAGGCCAGCACTGTAATCATCAGCGCAACGCCGGGAGCGAATACAGTCCAGGGAGCAGTCGTCAGATACTGGCGGGAACCGGCGATCATATTGCCCCAGGAAGGCGCCGGGGGCTGAATGCCCAGATTGAGGAAGCTGAGCGTCGCCTCTACCATAATCGTCATACCAAACTGCTGACTGATCTGAATAAGCAACGGCGTCGTAACATTGGGAAAGACCTGACGGAAAATGATCCGAAGCTTGGAAGCTCCCAATACTTTGGCCGCTGACACAAATTCCTGTCCCTTAATGACCAGTACATTATTCCGGGTCAGCTTCGCATAGCTGGTCCATGAGGTCAGAACCAGTACCAGAATCAGATTCGGCATACTGGAGCCAATCATCGCTACGATCGCGATGGCCAAGACAATCTGGGGAATCGACATAAATACTTCTGTGGTTCTCATAATAATCGTATCCACCGCGCCGCCGAAATAGCCGGACACCAGTCCCAGCACCGTCCCGATGACCGAGGCGATCACTACCACACATGCAGCGATAATAAAGGATGATCCCGCGCCTGTCAGAAGTCTGGTGAAAATGTCCCGGCCCATCTGATCAGTCCCAAAAATATGGCCATCCAGCCCTTTGGTCAGCCCTTCCGGCGGAATAAATTTTTCTGCCAGGGCATTGGCCTCCGGATCAAAACGAACGATATATGGCGCCGCGATTGCCATAACCACCAGCAAAACGACCACGGTACACCCTACCATAAAAAATTTGCTTTTCCGCATACGGCGAAGAATGATTTTTTTATCCATACTCTTTCTTCTCCTTTTACTGTAGTGTAATGCGAGGGTCTATTTTCGCGTTAATAATGTCAACCAGCAGATTGATAATTGCCATCGCTGCGGCAATCACCAACAGCAGCGACTGTACCATGGCGTAATCCCGGTTTCCTACTGCCTGATTGGTCAGCTGTCCGATGCCAGACCAGGAAAAGATGGTTTCTACAACCACCGCGCCGCCCAGGAATACGCCCAGCTGCATACCGACAATGGTAATAATCGGAATCAGCGCGTTTTTAAACGCATATTTGGTATAAACCTTGGAAGAAGGGATTCCTTTCGCCAGCGTGGCCGTAATATAATCCTCACGCAGCACATCGATCATGCCGGAACGGCCCAGCCTGGTAACTTGGGCTGAAATCGGGTATCCCAGGGTAATGGCCGGCAGAATCAGATATTCCAGGCCCCCTGTGCCGATGGTGGGAAGCAGCTTCAGCTTCACCGCGAAAATATAAATATTCAGAACACCCAGCCATACTGTGGACATGGACTGCCCCAGAATCGCAAACAGCATGGCGAAAAAGTCAATGGCCTTCCCCTGGTGGACGCCTGCGATAATTCCCAGCGGAATACTGATCACCAGACTGATCAGCACAGTGGCCAGTGTCAGCAGTATCGTATTTGGGAATCTGGAGAAAATGATTTTTGCCACAGGCTGCTGATAGGATGTGGAGGTACCCAGATCGCCTTTAAAAATACCGCCGATATATTTAAAATACTGAACATACAGCGGCTGATCCAGACCCAGCTTTTCCCGGTACGCTTCTACCATTTCATCTGTGGCGGAATCGCCCAGCACGATCCTGGCCGGATCGCCCGGCGCGATATGGATCAGCAGAAACGCAATGATGGAAACGCAGATCAGAACAATCACGGTCTGTCCGATACGTCTCAGCACAAATTTCCAAAACACACACATGCCCCCTTTTCTAATTCCTGCGCGCTGTGCGCAGCGGATATCAGCAGGGGGCTGCCGGATAAGGGACAGCCCCCTGGCTGAACTGCTATGCAAGACTCATCTGCCGCATCCTGTTATTTCACCAGTGACGGATCGTAATCAATATCCTTGAATAAGAAGAACCCATCGCTGGCCAGCTGAATGCCGGTAATCCCGTAGCTGATTGCCTCATTTGCTTCCAGAGTCAGGATGCCGATCATCGGCGCGCATTCCTCTACAATAATTTCGTTTGCCTGGCGGTACAGGTCATTTCTCATATCCATATCCGGATCGATCGCTGCCTGCTCGATCAGGCTGTTCAGCTCATCATTGACATAGTTGGAATGATGGGCGTCATTCTGGATACGGAAGGTCGCAAAGGAGAATAAGTCTCCGCCGGTAGACATTGCCGCTACGATAAAGCAGTCATAATCGCCGGTGGAACGTTTTTCCAGCAGAGTGGCGCCTTCTACTACCTCTATGCTGGTATTGAAGCCAATCGCGTTTACATTTTCAGAAATCGCCAGCAGCATTGCCTCTGCGTTTGTGGTGGCCACGTTAGAGGAAATCACAATCGGTTCTCCGTTATAGGATGTGGTTTCCAGCAGCGCCTTTGCCGCTTCCGGATCATAGTTGTAGTAGTCGCTGGTCAGCTCCGGATCATAGCCCATGGTATTCTCAGAAGCGATGCCGATGGGAATCGCGCCGCCGCCAAATACATTGTCAATAATCGTCTGACGGTCGATTGCCATCGAGAACGCACGCCGCACATCCGGATCTGCAAAAGGCGAGCCTTCCTCACACTGGAACTGGAGATAGTCAATGGTAGAGGTTTCCACAGGAATAATTTCAATCTGATCCTCTGTGCCCGCGTACATAGAAAGCATATCTGCGGAAATACCGCCGGAAGCAATGTAAGCGTCCACATCGCCGGTAATATGAGAGTTAATCGCAGTAGAAGCCTCCAGTACGAACCGAAAATCTACTTCGTCAAAATAGGAATCATTTTCTTCCCAGCTGTACTCATTCTTTACCATGTTGAAATACTGTCCGTCTACCCATTCCACCATCTTCCACTTTCCAGTGCCGTACATATACTGGTCATAGAAAAGAGAGGTGCCCATTTCCTCAAAAGCTTCATTGGGAATGATATATGTAGAAGCTACCGCCAGCAGCATCGTACCGATTGGCTGATCCAGCAGAATCTTAACGGTATAATCATCCACCTTCTCCACTCCCGTCAAATGGCTCCAGTTATTGGAAGCAACTGCCAGTGTGGGATCATCGATCAGTCTCTGATAGGTACATACTACATCGTCGGCGTTAAATGCCTCGCCATTAGAGAACTGCACGCCTTCCCGCAGATGAAATGTCCACTCAGTTCCATCCTCAGAGCTTTCCCATTCTGTAGCCAGATCCGGCTCGTAACCGCCTTCATGATCCGCTCGGATCAGGGCGTTAAACAGCATGTCATTAAAAGCTCCGTTGATCACGGTTACGCCATTGTGCGGATCCAGCTCAATAATATTCTCTGATAAAGCGATCGTAACCGTTTTGCTGCGGTCCCCGCTCTCTGCGCCGGCGTCTGCGGCTTCCCCTGCCGCTCCTGTTCCGCCTCCGGCCGTCTCCTCTGTCTGGCCGCCTCCTCCGCATGCGGTCAGGCTGGCTGCCATACAAAGTGTCAGCAGCAGGCACAGCAGTTTCGTAAACCCTTTTTTCATTCTGTTTTCCCTCCTATTACATATTTGTCCCCGTCCCATCCATTCCCCGCAGGTCTGGTCTTTTTTTCATTTTTATACCGGCCATATCGCGGGCCTTCTCGCCGGGGCTGATGAGGTTAGCGTATACGATTTGAAACCATTTGAAAATTATTAATATTTTCAAACCCAACGTATTTTTCACTAAAAGCGGAGGTTCTGAACATATTTTAAGGTTTCGCCGGCAAATCTGTAAAATCGTTCAATCTGATTTTGCTTTTAAACCCCTTCTCTGCTTATTGCCCGCTGCAATATGAAGCAGGCGGCCTGCGGCCTGCATGGCTGAACTGTTATGATTCCTCACAAAAGAAAAAAGAGACGGGCCAGCAGCATCATGCCTGCCCATCTCTCTTTCCAAGAGGCTTTCTTCTCTTCATTTTTAAAGACTTATCAATCTGGGAGCCGGCTCTGCCGCCCTACTGCTCCTTCCTCCAGTTCTCGTTTCTCTCCTCACTGGCCGCTGTCGCCGCTGTCAGCTGATACACAATCTCACTGAAGTATCTGGCCGGCACTTCCCGCAGGGGGATCGCCGTGTCCGGTTTTACCTCATCATACAGATAGCTGCCCCGTTTGATGGCGCCAGCCTGGTAGAAGCGGGCGTCATAGACCGTCACATCCTCATTTTCCCCGCCAACGAAGGCGCCGGAAAAATGAAGCTCCACGCCCAGCCCCAGCCCGGCGTCTTCCCGGTAAAAGGTGTAAAATCCGCCGCCGTCCTGGACGGAACCCCGGTACCAGCCCATGGACTGCAGTTTTCCGGACAGGGAAAGGCCGTTCAGGATGCAGCCGCCGAACCGTTCCAGCGTCCTGGCGTTTTCCTCCTCCGGTTCCAGCCGGTATATGGTTCTGTCCAGCTGCCGGAAGGGCTGAATGACTTCATAATCTGCCAGCTGCTCCGTCCAGGTTTTCCGGGATTCCTCTGACAGCTCCACCGGATGAACCAGGCCGATGATACTGCTTTCCGGCAGCTCCATTTCCTCCTCATCTTCTGTATTAAAGGTGCCATCCTCCATATAGCGGAAGGTCTGCTCCAGCCCCTCCGGGCCATAGAGCCCCCAGATCAGGCCGATTGCAAACTGGTGCATCACCGGATTTTTCACAAACAGCGCCTGCCAGTCCTCTGCCTTCCACTTCCGTTCCACAGAGAGGGCCTGTTCCAGCCGAAGCTTCTGGCTGGCTACTGTAGCCTTCATCTGTTTTTTCATCTCTTTAAATGCCTGATAGGCCGCCGCTGCCTGCTCCGGGTCGTCCCGCTTGCCGGGCGCCGGCAGATTTTTCAGCTTTTTCTCCTGCCCATCGTAAATTTCCAGCTCCAGCGCCGGGGTCAGATAAACCCTAAACTGCCGCTGACCGTAATCAAAAGTCCGCTCCATCTGCTCATTAAAGCCCAGATCCGGCACGATGCGGTCAGCCAGCTCTTCTCTGGTCAGCCCCAGCTGTCCGGCGGCAAATTCCAGCGCCTCGCCGGCGGCGTTTTTAATCTGACGGAATTTGAATTTTCTGGAAATTCCATCCACAAGCATCAGCGCCTGGGGCGTTCCGTTCACCGCCAGCGCTTTTACTGCTTCCGCCGCGATAGCGCCCCGGGCATGCTGGGGCCACTCCCGGATCTGATGGTTTAATTTTTCCACAATCTCGCTGCCGCCATGGATGGACGCGGCATAAAGCACCCATTTTTTCTTTGCCTCTGCTCCGCTTTCCAGCCATTTATCGAAAAGCTCTCCCACATAAACTGCCAGCTCCTGCCGGTTCAGCTGCTCTGCCAGCCAGGCCGCGTCCTGGCTGACGCCGGGGACGGGCATGGAAGCATAGCACAGTAAAATTGCCTGGAGATAGGTTTCCTCCGCCTCCGTCCCGTCTGTTTTATGGACGGCAGTAAAGGGCGTCTCATAAGCCCAGGCCAGAACCCGCTTCTTTCCGCCTTTGTGCAGCTCTTTTACCTTTTCCTCCAGAGTCAGGCCGCCCTGCTCTTCCTCCGGCGCCATCTGAAGCACATCCCGCAGCAGGGCTGCCAGCTTGCTGCTCTTTTCCGTCTCCAGCGCCGTCTCCAGCAGCTGCCGGATCTGCGGGTCTTCCTTCCAGCTTCTCAGCACCTGTACGGCCAGCTCTCTCTGGGCCGCCTTTTTGGATTTCAGCAGCGCTGATGTGTCATCTTTCCATTCCGGCTTTTTTTGCAGAATCCCTGCCAGTCTTTCCCGCACCGCCTTGGAGCTGTCGCTGCTGTAGGCGTACAGCTCCTCCTTGTGCCGGTCTGCCAGCCGCCCCAGCGTCTGCACGCCCAGCGCTCTGCCGGATGCCCCGGCCTGACGGAAGGCTGCCTTGGCCTCCTCCGGCCGGTCTGCCAGATACCGGGAAAAGATTTTCACCAGAATCTTCTCCAGCTCTTTTTTCATTGTATCGGTATAAGCATACTCATATGCCAGTTCCCCGCACTGCAGCTGCCAGGCCAGGGGAAGCCCCGCTTCATCAAAAGCCCGGAAAAGCCTCTCAGACGTCTCGCTGTCCAGCAGGGACAGCCGGTTCTCCCGGCACATTTCCTGCAGCAGCGCATAGGAAGCTTTCTTAAAAATCAACAGCACCAGACATCGGATATAAAAATCATCCTTTCCATAGGTAGACCGGTACCGCTCCAGGGCGTGCTGCTCCTGCCAGGCGTAGCGGCTTCCTTTTCCCAGCTCTTCTGCCAGCCCCCAGATATCCGCTCCGTCTCCGCCGTCCCGCAGATAGGCGCACAGCTCTCCATAGCCGCTGACGCCGGACGGAACGACCGACCGGATCACCTTCTCGCGCTGCTGAACCTGATCGTCCTTCTTCAGCTGCTGAAATAAGGCAGGCGCCTGCTTCTGCACCACAGAAAGCAATGTCTGGTAAGTATCCAGATCTGCCTCCTTCATGCAGCTGATATAAACCTCCTGGCTGCGGGCAAACTGAACCCGGAGAATATTCTGGAAATTCTTTTTGGCCGCCCAGAGAATATACCGGCGCTGATCGATCCCGAGAAGCAGATCCAGATCCCCGCCCCGGTTCGTCAGCTTGTCATCCATATTGAATATGGACAGCACCTCCAGCGTCTCTTCCGGCGCGCAGGCAGCGCACAGCCGGAGCATATTGCGCAGGCTGGCAGACAGCTCCTCATTCAGAAAGGCCGCCCCTGCCAGCAGACGCAAAAGATATGTATCCAGCTGCAGGCCGCCTGCCGCCTGAACCAGCTGAGGCGGCGCAGGCCGGTCTTTGTCCTGGCGCATATAGGCTTCCATCTCTTCGGCCGTCTGCCGGGAGATCTGTTTCTGAAACAGATCCTCCATGCTGGTGGCGATTGCGTCCACATACCGGTTCATATATGGCTGATCTGCCTCTTCCACAATATGTTCTTCCTGCCTGTCTTTGGTAAACCACTGAACCAGGCTCTGCAATACGGCTCCCTTTTCTCCATCGCCCCTGCCTTTCTTTTCGGAATGTCCTGTCCCATATTTCACATAAAAGTAGGCGGCATACAGCAGCAGGCGGCCATTATCGTATTTTTCCCGGTCATACTCCAGAGCCTGGCGCAGCTGTTCCGGCTGCCGGTGCGCCAGCGCGGCCAGCCGCTCGATGGAATAAGCGCTCAGGTAATAATAGGCGTTCCAGGCGATCTGCTCCGCGTAAACCGCGCAGACCCAGGACGGCGGCACTGTTTCCAGCCCCTGCCGTCTCGACCAGAACAGATCGAGGGGAACCAGGCGCCAGCAGCCTGCATGGCCCAGCCGGAAAACCACCTGGAACAGCCTGCCCATCTCCTGCTCCTTCCCCTTTCGGTTCAGTTCCAGAAATTGCTGGTGAAACTGCTGGCAGATCTCCTGGGATACCGCCGCCATACTGCGGACAGTCAGCCCGGCCAGATGTTCCTCATTCCCATCTTCCAGGTACTCCTCCGTCCTGTCCAGTTCCTCCTGGCTCATGTCCAGCTCTTCCAGCGCCTTCATCATCTTCTGAATCTGTCTCTCATTTGGATTGTGCATCTTCTTTTCCCCCTCCTATTCCCAGACGGTATGCCGCCCGGCTGACCTCCAGCTGGCGGGTACATATCTCCAGGTATTGATTTAATTTTCCATATATCTCACAAGCCTGCCGGTTTTCTCCCCGGAACTGATGCCGCCTGGCAGCCAGCAGCTGTTTCAGCTGCTCCAGCATATCCGCCAGTGCTTCCATTCCATACTGCCTTCCGCTGGCCGCCGCGGCCCCCATTCCTTCCAGTGTGCTTTCATGTACGGCGTCAAAGCCGCTCTGGAACAGATTGGTCAATATTTCTTCTGTCTGTTTCAGATATGCAGCGATCATTTCAACGGCCTCTGCCTGTTCCTGCCTGTCATTCATCATCTATTATCTCCTTTGGCTCCAGAAAGGTGAGCGGATACAGCTTCATCTCCCCGTCCGCCAGCGCGATCTCTCCCACAAAGCAGGGGATTTCCTGCCGTCCCTCCTGTATCCTTCTGGATATCCGTTCCAGGCTGCGGATTACCGGCTCCCGTTCCTTCGTATATGCCGTCTCCAGGATAACCGGTATCCCCCGTCCATCCCGCAGCTCCATCCGGAAGGTCTGCGTAATCCGGTCAAAATTTCCCGCAGAAGCAGATGCAGGCTGGAGCAGCACCGGATGACGGTACTCCTCCCACCCATACGCCCCCGCTTCCATCTCTTCCTCAGCCGGTTCGGCGCTGATCCGCTCCCGGAACAGACGGGCAAAATCCGTATAATAGCAGCCTTCGATTTCCTTTCTGTGAATCTGCCGGGCGCCTAGCACCTCTCCTCTGGACTGGCTGCCTGCAGAGAGCCGGTTCTGGCTGCTGGCTCTGGCCTGCCTGAGCAAAATCCGCAGCTGGGGCAGCTCGTCCAAAGCCACCTGCAGATCCCAGGGCGCGGCTCCCCGTCCCGCAGCCCGCCTTCTGCCTTTTGTTTCATAAAAAACCGGCCTGGCGTCTGTGTAGGTATACCACTTGCCTGTGGCGGCCTCCAGAAAATAAACCGTCTCCCCCTCATATCCTGTTTTGCTGTGGAAATGCCTGGCTCCGATGCCGATCAGGGTCAGATCTCCCGCCTGCCTGTATTCCGCCCGAAACTGTCCCGCCAGCTGCCTCACCCTGCCGCCGGTCTGGGCCTGCTCCAGCGCCTGCGCCTTCCGGTACAGGCGGGTCAGTTCCCTCATCAGAGCCTCCGGGCGAAAGGAGGCCATCCGGCGAAAATAACTCTGATAGGAATCCCGCAGCGCTCTGGCGTCCCGCTCAAAATCCGGCAGCTCCCGGTTATGGCAGAGAATAGCCAGCCGTTCCAGTGAATCCAGCACATCCTGAGAAGAACGGGCCAGCCCAGCGCCCATCAGCCTCTCCAGCAGCAGCCGGACGGTATGGGCCAGACTGCGGGCAGGCTCCAGATCCGGCAGCTCATCCTCTTCCTGGGCCTGCTCCAGCATATCCACTGTCAGAAGCCCTGCTTTCAGCTGATACCAGACGATCGCCTCCGCCCGGTGAGGGCAGATTTCCTTTTTATGGCAGGAACAGGACGAATAGGCCAGCGGCTCCAGCAGCTTTACTTTCGGCCCGGTATCCGGCCATTCCACTGTAATCACCGATGTCACCGTGATCTTCGGCTCCACTCCCAGGCGGACGCTTTCCGCCAGAGTGCGGAACCGCCTGCTGCCCATGGCTTTTTTTGCCTTTTCCAGAGGGAACGAGGCTGCTTCAGAAAAGACAGGAGCTTCTTTTTTTTCTTCCGCCTTACCTTCCGCGGCAGTTTCTCCTTCCTCTCCGGCTCCGCCCTCTGCCGCGGCCTGTCCGTCCCGGCAGTCCTGCCCCTCTGTTTTCTGTTCCTTCAGATAGTCCCGCACCTTCAGAATGCCGATTATAATATGCTTGCAGATACTGCGGGAGACACAGCTGCACCGGCTGCTGCCCAGAGGAAGAGCCAGACTGCAGGAGACATCTCCCATCTTTACCAGAAATCCTGACTCCTCCTCTGTAATATCTGCCTGTGTATCCGGCAATTCTTTATAAGCCCGCTTTACAATTCCTTTATTGGCCAGTCCGGCCAGATAGTCGTCGTCCGCAGCGTCCAGCGCCTGCTTCCATTGTACCAGATCCATCTATTCCATCACCTTTCCGATCCAGTCTGCCAGCTGTTCCGGCGTCATTGCCGCTACATAAGCTCCCAGATCTGCCAGCCGGGCTGCCGCCTCTCTGTCATAATTGGGATTGGCGTTCATATCCAGAGCCGTCAGGGCAATCAGCCGGGCGCCGCTCTCGATGATGCTCCGGCTGGCCCCGTACAGGTTCTGATAGCCCATCCCCTCATACAGGTCAGAAATCAGCACGACGATCGTGCGCCGGGGCGTCTCAATGAGCGATTCACAGTAGGCCAGCGCCCCTGCGATATTGGTGCCGCCGCCCAGCTGGATGCTCATCAGCGCCTCCACCGGGTCGTCCACATACCCGCTGAGATCTACCACATTGGTATCAAAAATGACCAGCCGGGTATCCAGCACCGGCAGCCGGGCGAAAATCCCCGCCATAACCGCGCTGTGAATGACAGAGTCCAGCATGGAACCGCTCTCGTCCACACAGATGATAATCCGCCATTTATGATAATGGCGGAGCCGTCCGTGGAAATAGATCTGCTCCAGTACCAGCCGCCGTTTTTCCCGGTCATAATGCTTCAGGTTCCTGGCAATGGTTTTTCTGATATCCAGGTTTCTGGCAGTTTTCACCGGACTGCTGTTCAGCCGGTCTACCCGTCCCAGGATAGAGCGGCGGATATCCTTCTGAAGCTTCTCTGTCAGCTGATCCGCCACTGTTTTCACGATTTTCCTGGCTGTCTCCAGTACTTCTCCCTTCATCAGGTGCTTCAGCTCCAGAATCGTTTTCAGCAGTTCCTGATTGGGCTCCAGCTTCTCCAGCACATCCGGGTCTGTCAGCAGCTCCGTCATCCCGTAATTCTCCAGGGCATGTTTTTCCATAATCTCTACTGTCTGCTTCGGAAACAGCTTCCGGATCTGATTCAGCCATGAAGCCACCGTCAGCCGCGAGCCTTCCCGGCCGCCCTGCCGCTCCCGGCGGATGCCCTGCTCCTCCCCATACTCTCTCTCATACAGGAAATCCAGCACATCCTCCATCTCCATGTATCGGAGGCCGTCCCCCTCCCCGTTCTGGAAGCTGATCTGGCCTGCGGCATTTTTCCCAAGCATCAGCCGCCATTTATTCAGCTGCTCCATATCGGCTGCGCGCTGCTTTTCATTATTTTCTCTCTCCACTGTCACAGTCCCCTTCCTTTTGCCGGTTCGGCTATCATCCTCCTTCGTCCGGCTCCGCCAGCATACTGACTGCCAGCTGATCCAGCCGCCGCCCATAATCGTACACAGCCGGCGTCACTTCCTTTAACGCAAACAGCTCCTTTTTCTTCCGTCCGTACAGCGCCGCCGCCTGCCCGGCAATCTGATCGATCTCCCTGGGGGTAAAATAGCTGAAGGCCATCCGAAACTCCGGCAGCAGCTCCATAAAGGACTGGCTGTCCAGGCGGCGGATCAGCCGGTCCATCGTGCCCACCAGCCCATCGCCGGTAAAGACCAGATCTCTCGCCGTATAAAACAGGCCGCGGAAGAAGGATGCCGACTTCATCAGCTGGTCATGTGTTCCGGTCAGATAACCGGCGCATACCTTCCTGATATCCTCCAGGCTGTGGAGCCCGGCGCCGTAAAGTATCCCTCTGACGCAGCCGTCCAATCCCGGATTCACATCCCGCTGCTCTGTGATGCGTACAAAAGCCTGGTACAAAGCTTCCCGTTCTCCGGCATACGCCTCCTGGCCGGTCAGCTGGCACAGTGTCTTGCACACCTGCATACAGGCCTGGGTCTGCTCCTCCTGTACCCCGGCCATACCGGGAAGAAGGGCAGTCAGCTTCCGCAGGCAGATCAGAAGCAGCGGCTCCGTATCTATGGACGACTGATACAGCTCTCCCATCTCCCGCAGCAATACCAGATAAGAAAGAGCTTCCGCCACAGAGTAGAAATCCTCATCCTCCAGCAGCGCCCGCTGTACCTGTCCATACACCAGCTCCAGCTGCTCCTCCAGTCCCATCTCAAACACTCTGGTCAGCAGCAGCGCCGCCTCTTTTCCTCCTGTTTTCTCTTTCATGGACTGCAGCGCCCGGGCAGTGCAGGCTTCCCGTACCGTAGCGCCGTACACAGACACGTCTGTCAGCGCCGCCAGCACCTGGGCGTTCCACTTATACCGCCATATCTCCCGGATCAGATTTCTGTCCTTTTTCTTCTGCAAATCCGGCCCCCGCTTCTTTTTGCAGAAGCCAGTCTCCAGAAATACCAGCTGATTCAGGAACATACTGACCTGCCGGTGCTTTTCCGATGAAAAAATATCCAGCGTTATCTCCTGCTCCAGCGTGGTTCCTGTTTTTAATTTATATGCCTTACACTGCTTTTCAAAATCCTGGATAATCGGAGGAACCTCCGCCTGATCGCACAGCTTTCCTGTCTGCCGTCCGGTCAGATAAGCCTGCAGGCAGCGCAGAGGCTGATCGGTAGACAGATCCCAGGCCCCCTTAACAAAAGAAGACAGAACGCTGTCATACAGCTCATAAGCGCCCGGCTCCCGTTTGTTCCGAAGCCCGGCCAGTCCCTGGGCCATGGAATAGCCGCAGATTTCATCATAGGAAGACAGCAGCCCGTCCCCTTTCCGCACCATTTTGCCCACAGCCGCCAGGCCATTCAGCACTGCTTCATCATAAGGCCGTTCTCTTCCTGCCTCTATTCCCTCCCAGATCTGCTGATAAAACGCCGGATAAGGCATCCCGCTGGCATATCCGTTCAGGCTGGCGCACGCTTCCATAGAATAAGGCAGGAGAAATACCCCCTGATCCTGTTCCGGAATCCCGGTTAGCTTTAACTTCACGTCACCCTCCGCCAGCAGCTCCTGGATGCCCGGCGTGTGAAAGCCGCCCGTTACCGCCAGGACGCGGCGGCAGCTTCCGGCAGCTTCCTGGATACACCGGGCCATATACCGCTCCCGCTTCAGGCAGCCTTCCTCCTCCAGCTCCTCGCGGGGCGTGCTCTCCCGGGCCTGGCGGCAGTAATCCAGCATATGGGAAATGAAGGTATCCCGATCCTCATACAGGCCGTTCTGCTCGAAAAATTTCTCCCACAGCTCGTCAAAATTCCGCATCCCCGCCTTCTCGCAAAGCCGCCGGATATAAGCGCTGCGGGCCAGCAGATAATCGTCATTGTAATTATTTTTTTCGCCGCCCTGGCGCAGTCCCTTTCCCTCCCGGACAGCGGTCAGAATCTCCCCGTAGGACAGGTCGATAAACCGGGCGGGTATCCCCCTGGCGGCAGCCTCCCGCAGGGCTGCCAGCTCCGGCGAATAATCCAAAAAAGGATAATAGCACCGGTAATCGGCCTTTTCTTCTGACACATACCCCTTACTGTCCCGGTAAGAATAATAAATGGCAAACGGAGCCGCCGTATCCTGATGAACCATCACCGGAATCAGTCTGCTGGCATTCTCCGGCCCCTCGATCAGAACACAGTCCGGCTCCCACTCCCGGATCAGCTGCCGCACATGATAAGCGCAGGCCGGGCTATGGTGCCGTACCGGCATATATCTTATCTCAGCCACTTCCTGGCCTCGTAATACCTGGTCCATAACCCGCCCTCTCGACTGCTTTTATCCTTAATTACCGTGTTAAAATATCCCCGCACCTTCTCCAGATCATCCCGGTTCTCCTTCGCCACAGCGCCCAGCAGGTTCTGTACCATACAGTCCACGCTGATTTGGCCATCGTCATAGTAATATCCGGTAATCATCGTCTGATAAAAAACTGACACCGCCTCCGCCGTACTCATCACAGCCGCCGGACGGTCGATTCTGTGGCCGTAAGAGGAAACCCCTTCCCGCAGCTCATGGTAGGTAGACGCCAGCAGCTCCGCCACGTCCTCGTCCACCTCCATCTCGATCTGATTCTCCTGCGCCAGCTTCGATACCTCCTGGACGATAATCTGCTTCTCCAGCGCCACATCCCGTACCGGCAGCACCGTTTCAAAATTAAAACGCCGTTTCAGGGCGCTGCTCATTTCATTTACCCCTTTATCCCGGGTATTGGCAGTGCCGATTACATTAAATCCGGGACGGGCGAACAAAAGGCCCTCATCCCCCAGCTCCGGGATATTCAGCACCTTATCGCTCATCACACTGATCATACTGTCCTGAATCTCCGCCGGCGTTCTGGTAATCTCCTCGAAGCGGGTGATAATTCCCTTTTCCATGCCTACATACAGCGGAGAAGGAACCAGCGCCTCCCTGGAAGGGCCCCGATCCAGCAAAAGAGCGTAGTTCCAGGAATATTTTATCATATCCTCTGTGGTTCCGGCTGTTCCCTGGATCGTATTGGTGCTGACGCCGCTGACAGCGGCAGACAGCAGCTCGGACAGCATGGTTTTCGCTGTGCCCGGCTCCCCCACCAGCATCAGTCCCCGATTGCCTGCCAGCGTCACGATACACCGCTCCACCAGCGTATCATTGCCGTAATATTTCCTGGTAATCTCCACGTCCCCGTCCTTCCCATGAACAGGCTTGCTGCTGCCCAGGATAAACGTCCTGACCGCTCTGGGCGACAGCTGCCAGTTCAGCGGCTTCTTCCCGGTATCGCTGTTTTTCAGCGCCTCCAGCTCCTGCCGGTAGCGAACCTCTACCGGCGGCTTCATCTGCAGTTCTGCATTCATCTTTTTTTCCTCCCTGACGCGCCTTCCGCGTCGTCAAAACGCTTTTCCTTCTCCTGCTTTTCCCCGGCGGCCGTTGGCTTCGCCGAAATTCCCAGCTCCGCCTCTACCTCCGCCTTCTCGTTTTTAATCTCCCAGTGAATCAGCAGAGTCAGGGCCGCCCGCAGGACGATAATCGCCCCCACAATCGCGATCTCGCTCAGATCCCGGACAACTACCGTTCTCAGAATCTCGCTGCCCAGCTTAAACTCCAGCGCCATCGCCATTCCTTTGGCCAGCTTCAGCCTGGTCAGGGTATCCCGCCGCACATAATTCCAGATTCCCTGGATACCGGCAGCCACAATCACCGCGACGCCCATAAATTCAAACAGCATAATTGCCACATCTACGACAGCGTTCAGCAATTCATGAAACAGTTCCATATCATCCCACGCTTTCCTTTATCAGAATAAGCCATCCTGCACCGGCCGCCCCGGATCTGAACCTTTGTTCGGTTCAGTGATGTCTCCCTCCATCATACCTGTTTTTTGTCCGGTGCGCAACAGTAATTATCTGCATGGCTAAACTGCTGCCCTGTCACTATGCGTCAGATACTTCCCGCGTTTATACACCGGCCTCGCAGCCGTTCACAATGCTGTTCATAAAATCCCAGTAAATACCGGTGCTGCCTGTATAATCGCTGGTCATCGCCACTACCAGCTCCAGCTCCGGCACGACAAAGATATACTGGCCCGCATGTCCCTGGCCGAAATAAGCGTCATACCCCTGGTCTCCAAAGGTTCTCACCCACCACTGGTAGCCATAATCCGCGCTTCCTGTGGAACGCTTAAACTGCAGGCTGGTAGATTCCTCCACCCATTCTGCCGGAACGATCTGCTCCCCTTCCCACATACCGTCATGAAGATACAGATATCCAAATTTCGCCATGTCATACACATTCATGGCGAAGCCGTTCCCGCCGTCTGATATCCCCTGAGGATCCGCGGAGCACTGCGCGCTGTCCATTCCAACCGGGCCGAACAGGTGCTCCCGGGCAAATTCATAGGCAGTCATCCCGGTAGCTTCCTGTATAATTGCCGAAAGCAAATGGCTTCCCTGAGTAGAATAATTAAAGACAGTGCCCGGCTCAGACGTCACCGGCCTGCTCAGCGCAAAGTCTACCCAATTCTCGGAGCCGCGCCATGCGTCCCAGTACTGGGTATCGCTCCAGTCCACCCCAGACGTATGCGTCAGCAGGTGCCATATGGTAATCTTCTGCCAGTTCTCATCGCCGGATTCCAGAATCTGCGGAAAATATTCGGAGATCAGCACATCTGTGCCCGCAATATAACCCTCGTCAATGGCAATTCCCACCAGGGCGCTGGTAATACTTTTAGAGCATGAGTTCAGTACAAACACACTGTCCGCGTCATATCCCTCCTTATAGTATTCATCCACAATATACCCGTCTCTGACAATTACAGAGGTCAGGATGGGAAACGTATCCAGCCCTGCGTGAAGGGATTCCAGCATAGCCGTATCCACGCCGTGGTTTTCCGGCGTATCATGCTGCCACTCCCACTCTGTCCCGTCCTCTGCGGGCGCTCCCTCACTTTCCGCCTGGGAAGCTCCGCCGCCGGCTGCGCTCTCATTTCCGGTTTCCGCCGTCTCTTCCCCGGCTGTCATTTCTCCCTCTGTGCTGCCTTCCGTTCCGGCTGCTTCTTCCCCGACCGCACCGTCTTCCGCTCCGTCTGCCTCTTCTTTCTCTGTCCCGGATTCCGCCTCTTCTGTCTGCCCGCTGTTCTTTGCTCCTGTCCCATTCTCAGAGGCAGCGGTTTCCTCTGTCCCGGCAGAGGACGCCGCGCATCCGGCAGCGGCAAAAATCACTGCAAATACACAGAGCAGCGCCAAAAATTTTTTTCGCATATTCTCTATCCTCCTAAAACTTTTTGAGAAAATCCTATCATAAAACCGCCTGATTGTACAATACCTGGTTTCAATAGCAGATCATAAAAAAACAGAATCAAGCCAGACGCCCCCAAAGGGCATCCGGCTTGATTCTGTTTTTGTTCTTGAAAAGAATTAATTAATATATCTTGCGTATTTCACAGGCGTTGCATAATCCACACTGGAAATCCTGACGCCGGTCGCCTTATTCGCCGCGTGGACGATCTGGCCGCCGCCGATATACAGCGCCACATGATTAATGGTTCCGCTGCTGTTCGCATAGAATACCAGATCACCGGGCTGCAATTCGCCTCTGCTGATGCTGGTTCCTCCTGCCGCCTGGCTTCTGGAATCTCTGGGCAGCGTAATACCGTATTCACGGTATACCGCATATGTAAATCCAGAGCAGTCCACACCGCTGCTCAGGCTGGTGCCGCCCCATACATAAGCCAGATTTCCGGCAAACTGCTGCGCCCTGGCCACAATCGCGTCTCTGGTAGCGCTTCCGCTGCCGGATGCCGCCTGAGCCGGCGCCTGTGTGGTCTCTGGCGCCTGTGTCGTTGTTTCTGCCTGCGTTGCGGCTGTTGTCTGACCTTCCTCTGAAGACGCCGCTTCAGTCTGCGCCGTTGTCGCAGCAGGCGCCTGTGTAGTGGCAGCCGCTCTGGAAGCCTCTTCCTGGCGTTTCTTCTCCTCTGCGATCCGCTTCTTCGCAGCCTCTTCCTCTGCCTTCAGCGCCTCGATCCGGGCCAGCTCCGCTTCCTCTTCTTCTTTGGAAATTGCTTCCTCAAACTCTACATATACCTCGGCGTAATCGCTGGAAATATAACCAACCAGATCATCCTCTTCTGTCTCGCCGGCATTTACAAGCACTTTAATGAAGCTTTCTCCCGCCTCATTTACAATATCCTCTTCTTTTACCAGATAGGTCTCGCCTTCAGCCAGCAGGGTCAGTACCCGGCTCTGGGTGCTGGGCTCTTCCCGCAGCTTCAGGGTAACGGCTGTCGTCCTGGCCCAGACAGTGCCCACCTCTTTCGCAATGGTTTCCGCTTCCTGGCCGGTTACGAAAAACTCTGCCTTCATATAACCCTTTACACTGCCTGATTTTATGTAATACCACTGGCCGTCCTCACCGTCCACCGTCTCCAGGATCGTTGCCGCTGCGTTATTGTAAATCTTGCCTACCACATTTCCTTCTGTGGTTGCCGCGTCACGGATATTGACATAATTATTTACCCGGGTGATGGCGATGGTATCATAGGGAGACGGCGCTTCCGTCTGTGCCTCAGTACTCTCCTCTGTCTCCGCCGGCGCCTCTGTTTCTGCCGCTGTCTCTCCTTCTGCCGTTTCCGGTGAGGTCTCAGGCTGGGTTTCCGTCTGTGCGGCTGTGGTTTCCGCTTCCTGGCTCTCGCCCCCGCTCTCTCCCTCCGCCGCAGTTTCCGCAGTATTAGAAGAAACAGACGCCTTATTCGCCAGGAACTCCTTTAATTCCTTCTCCGGCTCCAGGCTGCTGGCATAGTAATTATTTAAAGGAACTGAAATCCCTGCCAACGCCGTATCCATTGGCAAAAAGGACGTTGACGCCGCTCTGGCCGACATCGGCAAAAAAGAAGCGACAGTAATCGCTGCCGCCGCACAGACACATGCTGCTGCCACAGTTCCTTTTTTCTTATTATATTTCATTGGTACCTCCAACTGTTAACTCTCATGTAAATGTTACAAATTTATTAACTTTCTATAAAATTATAGCAAATGGATTTTTTTTTGTCAACTCATTGGGGGCAATGGAAAAAATTTATCGAATATCTTAATAATTCTGTAAAATTTATCCTTCCAGCAGATAACGCTCCACAGACGCCACCGCATTTGCGCCGTCGGCAGCCGCCGTTACGATCTGCCGGAGCTGTTTCGTCCGCACATCGCCTGCCGCGAACACACCCGGAGCGGATGTCCGGCAGTCTTCTCCCGCCTGAATATAGCCCTGTTCGTCCTGTTTTGCCAGCCCGCGGAAGATCTCGCTGGACGGGGTAATGCCTACGGCGATAAAAACGCCGTCTGTTTCCAGCGTGCTCACCTCGCCGGTCACTTTATTGCGAAGCGTCAGGGATTCCACCTTTTCATCGCCGTTGACCGACTCTGCCACCGTATTCCACACCATCTCCACATTCGGCTGGGCAAACAGCCTCTCCTGCAGGCTTTTCGCTGCCCGCAGCTCCTCTCTTCTGTGAATGACATAAACCTTCCGGCACATCCTGGCCAGGAAGATCGCGTCCTCCACCGCCACATCGCCGCCGCCGATCACCGCAGCGGTTTTCCCGCGGAAGAAAGCGCCGTCGCAGGTCGCGCAGTAGCTGACTCCCTTTCCGGCCAGCCGTTCCTCCCCTGGCACGCCCAGCTTCCTGTGGGAAGCGCCGGACGCCAGAAGCACCGTCCGCGTCCTGTAGGAATGAGAGGCGCACCGTACCACATAGCCCCCCTCTTCCCGCTCCACGCCAGTTACCTCATCCTCGCTGAACACAGCGCCCAGCTCCTCGGCGTGGGATCGGAACTTTACGGCCATATCGAAACCGTTGATGCCTTTCAGGCCCGGATAGTTATCCACCTCATAAGTATTGACCACCTGGCCGCCGCTCATCATTTCCTTTTCGATCACCAGCGTATCCAGCATGGCGCGCTGGGCATAAATAGCCGCTGTCAGCCCTGCCGGGCCGGAGCCGATAATAATCAGATCATACTGTTTTTCCATTTCAATCCTCCGTGTCTTTTCTGTTTTTCCCTTTTTAACGCATCTGGCCCCGTCCTCGGGGCAATTCGGAAATTCCCTCCCAAAGGTTCTGCTTCCGGGCCTGTCTCTTTCGCCTCGCTTTTCTTCTTCAGTATAGCACAGAACCGCTTTTTTATTCCACAGGAAACTGCCTTTCTTATACTTTCTTTCCCCTCTGTCTGAATTATGCTAAAATAGAAAGGAAGAAAGGACGGTGTCATCTATGAGCAAAAAAACGGTACTGGTAACAGGAGCCTCCCGTGGAATCGGCAAGGCTATCGCAGTGAAATTCGCAAAAAAAGGCTATCGGGTCGTCATCAACTGTGTCAATCCGTCTCACGAAGATATGCTGGCCCAGGTAAAAAAGGAAATTGAATCCTATCAGGTTCCCTGTCTGACCTATCTGGGCGATATGGGGGATTTTCAGGCATGTCAGGAAATGTTCGGAAAGATCCAGAAAATGTACGGCAGCCTGGATGTGCTGGTAAACAACGCCGGCATTTCCTACATCGGGCTTCTGCAGGATATGAAGCCGGAGGACTGGAACCGGATCATCCGGACCAATCTGACCTCCGTCTTCAACTGCTGCCGTCTGGCCATTCCGGATATGGTAAAAAATCACAGCGGAAAGATTATCAATATCTCCTCTGTGTGGGGAATGGCAGGCGCCTCCTGCGAGGCGGCTTATTCTGCCGCGAAGGGCGGCGTCAACGCCCTCACCAAAGCGCTGGCGAAGGAGCTGGCGCCCAGCGGCATACAGGTCAACGCCGTGGCCTGCGGCGCCATTGATACAGAAATGAACCGCTGGATGTCCGACGAGGATCTGCTGGCCCTGATTGACGAAATCCCCGCCGGACGGCTGGGGAGAGCCGAGGAGGTAGCTGACCTGGTATACCATCTGGCATATAAGAGCAATTATCTGACCGGGCAGGTTATCGCGCTGGACGGCGGATGGATCTGACCGTCCGGCCGGTTTTCTTTCCTTTTTTTACAGAGCCGCGGCGTCATCCATTTTTTTCGTTGCAGTAATGGCAATGGCGCCCGGCCCGATATGGCAGGATACACTCAGGGAAAGAGGCTCCGCCGTAATTTCGTGATTCGGATAAATGGCCTGCATTTCCTCCCGGAACAGTTCAATCTCCTCCCGGCTGCCTGTATAAGCCATCTGAAGCCATACGTCATGAAGATCCGCAGCAGCGTGGAAGCGGTTTTTACAATCCGTCTGAACGGCCTCTATCATCAGGGCTTTCGCCTGCTTCTGGGTACGCGCCTTGGCGAAGGCGTCCAGCTTGTCCCCCTGAATCTGCAGCACCGGCTTAATCCGCAGCAGCGTACCCAGGGCAGCGGCGGCCGGAGTAATCCTTCCGCCCTTTTTCAGATACTTTAATGTAGACAGCGTAATATAAATCGTAGAGTCAGCTTTGGTTTTCTCCAGATACTCCTTAATCTGAGCCCCATTCATCCCTCTGTCCGCCATCGTCATCGCGTCCAGGACAGACTGTTTCTGGGTCACGGAAATCCGCTGGTTATCCACCACCTGAACCCTGCCGCCAAAATCCTCCGCCAGGGCAGCCGCTGTACTGCAGGTACTGCTCAGGCCGCTGGACATGGGAATATGCACGATCTCATCATAAGATTTCAGCAGGCCATTCCACAGATCCAGCACATCCCCGGCAGATGGCTGAGATGTGGAAATATCCGCTCCCTCCTCCAGTTTATGGTAGAACTCCTCCTGAGTCAGGTTAATATCTTCAAAATAAGTCTCGCCATTGATGAAAAACGGCATCGGAATTACGGAAATGCCCAGCTCTTTTCCCTGCGCCTGGGTAATGCCGCTGTTACTGTCTGTTACAATCGCTATTTTACTCACAATCATTCTCCTTTAACTGATCTCTTTCCTTTTACCCGTCCTGAAAAGCGGACATTTCTATCATTCTATCATACCTGCGCCATTTTGTGAACTACCGGTTCTTCTGGACATTGCCGGATAAGAATGCTACACTATACACAAGATTGTATTTTGCCAAAAGGCACACCGGCTGCCTGCGGGGCGGGCCGGTAGAAAGGAGCGCTATGAAATCATTAAAGGTCATCCTCTGCGGGAAACTGTATGACGGCATTCACGCGGAGCTGAAGGAAAATCAGAAAATACTGGTAGATGGAAATCAGATCGCCGCAGTTGGGCCGGATCTGGATATCCCGGAATCAGCCGAGGTAATCGACCTGTCTGACGCTGCCGTTACGCCAGGCATGATTGACGCCCACATTCATCTGGATTATTTCGACTGGCATACCATCCGCCAGGAGGTATATGACAATTCAGAGGAAGCCAAAGTACTGGCCATTCTGCGCAGCGTACAGAAGACCCTGTCCAGAGGGTTTACCACAGTTCGCCACATGGGCGGCATCACCAGCAACAGCTTCGGCGTTTTAGACGTAAAGAGAGCGATTGAAAAAGGATATTTTACCGGTTCCCGTATCGTAGCTGCTCCCCGCCTGCTCTGTACCGCCGGCAGCCATGGAGACCTGTCTCAGGGCTTTTCCAGAAACCATGTTCTCTCCCATTATCTGATGGGACAGTATCAGAGCCTGGGCGCCGGAAAGGACTTCTTTGTTCACGCAGTTCGGGAGGAAATCAAACACGGCGCTGATTTTATCAAGCTGATGGCTACCGGCGGTTTCTTCACACCCAATGACAATCCTCTGCAGCAGCAGATCAATGAAGAGGAAATGGACGCGGTGATCACCACCGCCCATGAATGGGGCAAAACCGTGACCGCCCATGTTTATTGCAGCGATCATATCCGGAAGCTGCTGAAATATGGCATCGACGGCCTGGAACACTGCTCTCTGATCGATGAGGAAACGGCTCAGATGGTAGCAGAACAGAACGTCTACGTTGTTCCCACCTTCTGTCCTTATGAAGACGCCGTTCACTATGATCCGGTGGAAATCCAGACCAAGCAGCCGGAATACAGGGCAAAGCTGGAATATTACAAGGATATGCTGCAGAAAGGCCGGGAGGTTATTAAAAACTCCAATATGAAGCTGGGCTACGGCACAGACCAGGTAGCCACCCACATGTGCTATGAAAGCGGCTATGAATATAAGGCATGGATGGAAAGCGGCATGGGCGGTTTCCGGGCGCTCCACGCAGCTACCCAGGTCAATGCGCAAATCCTCCAGCTGGATGATAAAATCGGCACCATCGAACCGGGCAAGTACGCGGATATCGCCGCATGGAAGAGAGATCTTCTCACAGATCCCCTCGCCCTGCTGGACTGCGCCTTTGTCATGAAAGAAGGCATCGTATATCCTACAGAAAAATGCGAAGAGCTGGACTGAAAAGAGAAAAAAGAATCCTGCGAAGCATTTTGGTTTCATAGGGAACGCAGTTTCCTATGAAATAAAGAGAGACAGCGGCGGGGAATTTTATTTCGTTATTCCCCGCCGCCGTATTCGTTTCTGACATCTCTGACATCTCTGATATCCGGCCTTCCTGAAGGGTGCTGCTCATTTCCCGCAAATCACGCTGTACAGCCCGGAAAGTCCCGCTGCAATGTAATCTGCCCCGGCAGCCTCCAGCTCCTCCCGGCTTCCATAGCCGTACAGAACGCCGGCGGAATCCAGCCCGTTCTTTTTGGCCCCGATGATGTCATGCTCCCTGTCTCCCACCATCAGCGCCCGGCTCTTATCCGCAGTTTCCACCGCTTCCAGCACATAGGCGATCACCTCCGCCTTATCCGTCCTGGTCTCATCCAGGCCGGAGCCTCCGACATAGGTGAAATACTCTGCCAGATGATAGTGCTCCATAATCTGTCTGGCAAAGGGTTCCGGTTTTGACGTGGCCACCAGAAGCATCCTTCCGCTGTCCCGCAGGCCCTTCAGAAATTCCTCCATCCCGTCATACACCCGGTTTTCCCAGATGCCTTTCTCCTGGAAATACTCCCGGTAGTATCGGATCGCCTGTCTGGCCTCTTCTTCGGAAAAGCCGCAGAAACGCTGAAAAGCTTCCAGCAGCGGCGGCCCGATAAACCGGTACAGGCTGGTTCTGTCCGGCACCTCAGCCCCTAACTTTTCCAGCGCATAGGCCACCGAATTGGTGATTCCGATGCCCGGATCTGTCAGAGTACCGTCCAGATCAAATAAAACAGTCTGATATTTCACTGTCTTTTCCTCCTTACACCTCATATGATCCTATTTCTTCCGCCCGCACCCAGCGCGCCTTCCTCCGGTCAGCCGCCGGACATTTTGCAGGCCGCCTCACTGCCTGCCGCGGGCAGAACGGACAGAGATATAAAGGCCGGCCGCCATCATAATGATTGCGATCACCTGTATTACAGCGACAATATAATCTGAAGCAGAGCCGATGAGTGCCAGAGCGCAGGCATTCATCAGCAGCCCCACTGTCAGCAGTGAAGAAAATCCTTTTTTCGTTTTATTGAAAACCATGTCACTTTTCCTTTCCCTCAGTTCTTCTATAACATTGCGGATTCTGATACTTTCATTGATACATCCTGCAATAAAAGCGCCGATCAGGCATACCATAGCATAGCCCATCGGCTCCCCCTGGATACCCACCCAGACCTCCCCCAACAGACACAGGATCTCCAGGATGATCGCCCCGTGAAACATCCGGCGGATCTTTGTGTAATGCTCGATGGTGGAACCCACATCGGTATACAGCTCAAAGGGTCCGTCGGCAGCCGGCCTGCGCAGGATGATCCAGTAACCCCACAGCTGAACGATCTCCACACCGGCATCCTCCATAAATTCCCGGTAATCATCGCTGACATGGTACAGCCGGCTGCCAAAATCCACCTGATAAATGTACTGCCCCGGCTCACATCTCTCAAACTGATAGAAGCCGGCGAAATACCGCTTCATCGCCCATCCCTTTTCTACCATCTGATTCAGCCATTCGGTTTCACTGTCTTTGTCCAGATACAATCGAAACTTCATCATCTCCCGAACCCTCCATTAACCTTCCGTTTTCCAGAAGTTCCCTCAGGCGGGCCATCTCAGCGGCAAACACTTCCCGCCCCGCCTGTGTAATCACATACTCCTTCTTTTTCCGCGACTCTGTGTCCACACTGTAGATCTGAATCCATCCCCGCTTTTGCAGGGTCTGGAGCGCCCCGTACAATGTCCCGGGCCCCAGGGCCACACGCCCGTCCGTCAGCTGCTCCACCTCCTGGATAATGCCGTAGCCATGATTCGGCCGCCTCAGCGCCAGGAGAATGTAGAAAAAAGCCTCCGTCAGCGGACTGTCTCTGTCTGTCATAACATCACAACTCCCCTTCCTGTCATACTGGGACGTCTGCATTTCACCCTCTCCGCAAACAAATATGCAGCAATTATTTTACAGGTTTCGTTTCATCTCCCGATATATCGCATTCCGATATATTGTATTTATAATATATCGCATTACGATATATTTGTCAAGATTTTTTCCTGAATACCATGATTCCTTTGCGTTCTGAAGATATATTCGCAAAAATATACTGTCAATATTTAAGTTAACGGATTATCAACGCAGCGACGCAGCCCTCCACGCTATGCTGGGAACGATGAGCGGCAATCTGATTATGCCTTCTCTGGAGCCGATCCTGCTGTCCTCCATCACCCTTTCCAACAAAGTCGGCAAAGACACAGACAGGACAATCACTATACGTTCCCACCAGGACATCGTACAGGCAGTACATGAGCATAATCCGGTAAAGGCCGAAGATGCCATGCTGCTCCACCTGACCTATTGCCGCAGCATTCTAAATCACCGCTAAAAAAAGCCAAATGACCCGAAGCATTTTTCACTCCTGGTCATTTGGCATAATTTGATACACGACAAAAAGACTTCCGGGAAATTCCCCGGAAGCCTTTTTATTTCAGGTCTTAATTATTCAATGATAGAAGTAACACGGCCTGATCCTACTGTACGTCCGCCTTCACGGATAGCGAAGGTAAGACCCTGCTCCATAGCGATGGGGTGGATCAGTTCGATGGTCATTTCTACGTTGTCACCAGGCATGCACATTTCTGTACCTTCAGGCAGGTTGCAAACGCCGGTAACGTCAGTTGTTCTGAAGTAGAACTGAGGTCTGTAGTTGTTGAAGAAAGGTGTATGACGGCCACCCTCGTCTTTGGTCAGTACATAAACCTGCGCTGTGAATTTTGTATGGCAGGTAACAGTACCGGGTTTTGCCAGAACCTGTCCTCTTTCGATCTCGTTTCTCTGCACGCCACGCAGCAGAGCGCCGATGTTATCACCAGCCTGGCCTTCGTCCAGTAATTTGTGGAACATCTCGATACCGGTGCAGACTACCTTACGGTTTTCTTCCTTCAGACCAACGATTTCAACTTCATCAGATACATGGATGGTACCTCTCTCTACTCTACCTGTAGCAACAGTACCACGGCCTGTGATGGAGAATACGTCCTCGACAGGCATCAGGAAAGGCTTGTCTGTGTCACGCACAGGATCAGGAATATAAGCGTCAACTGCCTCGAACAGCTCAACGATCTTGTCTCCCCAAGGTCCCATGGGATCTTCCAGAGCCTTTAATGCGGAACCGCGGATAATCGGAGTGTCATCGCCGGGGAAGTCATACTCATCCAGCAGCTCTCTGATTTCCATTTCTACTAACTCAAGCAGTTCTTCGTCGTCTACCATATCGCACTTGTTCATGAATACAACAACGTAAGGAACGCCTACCTGACGAGCCAGCAGGATGTGCTCTCTTGTCTGAGCCATAACGCCATCAGTAGCAGCAACAACCAGGATTGCACCGTCCATCTGTGCTGCACCGGTGATCATGTTCTTTACATAATCGGCATGGCCGGGGCAGTCTACATGAGCGTAATGTCTGTTGGGTGTCTCATACTCAACGTGTGCGGTAGAGATTGTGATACCACGCTCTCTCTCTTCGGGAGCCTTGTCGATCTGATCGAAAGCCACTTCCTCGCCTAAGCCGTATCTTCTGTTCAGAGTTAAGGTAATAGCAGCTGTTAATGTTGTTTTACCATGGTCAACGTGGCCGATTGTACCAATGTTACAATGGGGTTTGGTTCTTTCAAATTTAGCTTTAGCCATTATAAAATGTCCTCCTTGATTTGTACCCGATGGGGGTTATAATTCGTTTTTATGATTTTCGATAATAAACAGCCAGCTGGTATTTATTATATGGTATAATACCGAGTTTTTCAAGCATTATTTCTGTTTTGCGGCAATAACTTTTTCCTGTACGGACTTGGGCGCCTGCTCATATTTGCTGAAGAACATAGAGTAGGAACCACGGCCCTGTGTCTTGGAACGAAGGTCTGTCGCATAACCGAACATCTCAGCCAGGGGAACATAGCCGGTGATCAGCTTGGAGCCGTTTACATCCTCGAAGCTTTCGATTCGTCCCCGGCGGGAGTTAATATCGCCGATTACATCGCCCATATACTCTTCGGGGGTAGTGACCTCAACCTTCATGATCGGCTCTAACAGAACGGCGTTGCCTTTTGCCATCGCGTCCTTGAACGCCATGGAGCCGGCGATCTTGAACGCCATTTCACTGGAGTCGACTTCGTGGTAGGAACCGTCATATACGTCGGCTTTTACGCCCAGTACGGGGAATCCGCCCAGGATACCGGACTTGGCAGCTTCCTCGATACCTGCGCCTACAGCGGGGATGTATTCCTTCGGAATCGCGCCGCCGACTACGCTGGATACGAACTCGAAAGTCTGCTCGCCATTAGGATCCATAGGGGTAAAGCGAACCTTACAGTGACCATACTGACCACGGCCGCCGGACTGCTTCGCATACTTGCTGTCTACCTCCACAGGCTTGGTAAAGGTTTCCTTGTAAGCAACCTGAGGCGCGCCTACGTTTGCCTCTACCTTAAACTCACGGAGCAGACGGTCTACGATAATCTCCAGATGCAGCTCGCCCATGCCGGCGATAATGGTCTGGCCTGTTTCCTGGTTTGTAGATACCCGGAAGGTGGGATCCTCTTCTGCCAGTTTCGCCAGCGCCTCGCCCATCTTGTCCTGACCGGCTTTTGTCTTAGGCTCGATCGCTACCTCAATAACCGGTTCCGGGAACTCCATGGACTCCAGGATAACCGGATGCTGCTCATCGCAGAGGGTATCGCCGGTGGTGGTTACTTTCAGGCCTACCGCAGCAGCGATATCGCCGGAATATACCTTATCCAGCTCTGCCCGCTTGTTCGCGTGCATCTGCAGGATACGGCCCACACGCTCCTTCTTTCCTTTTGTGGCATTCAGTACATAGGAACCGGAGTTCATAGTACCGGAATACACACGGAAGAATGCCAGTTTTCCTACGAAGGGATCGGCCATGATCTTAAATGCCAGAGCCGCGAAAGGCTCTTCATCAGAAGAATGTCTCTCCACTTCGTTTCCGTCCAGATCCACGCCCTTGATAGAGGGGATGTCTGTAGGCGCGGGCATATACTCCAGAATCGCGTCCAGCAGCTTCTGAACGCCCTTGTTTCTGTAAGCGGAACCGCAGCATACAGGGATAATCTCAACGGAAATTGTTGCTTTTCTCAGGGCTTTCTTCAGATCCTCTACAGAAGGTTCTTCGCCGTCCAGATACTGCATCATCAGATCGTCGTCTGTCTCGCAGATCGCTTCGATCATGTTGGTTCTGTATTCCTCTGCCTGTTCCTTCATATCTTCGGGGATCTCTGTGACAGAAATGTCATCGCCCTTGTCATCATTATAAATATAAGCCTTCATTTCAAACAGGTCGATCAGGCCCTTAAAGCTGTCTTCCTTTCCAATCGGAAGCTGAATCGGCACTGCATTGTGTCCCAGCCTGGTTTTAATCATGCTGACAGCATTGTAGAAATCCGCGCCCATGATATCCATCTTGTTGATGAATGCCATACGGGGAACGTTGTACTTGTCAGCCTGTCTCCATACGTTTTCAGACTGAGGCTCTACACCGCCCTTTGCGCAGAACACGCCAACGGCGCTGTCCAGCACACGCAGGGAACGCTCTACTTCAACAGTAAAGTCAACGTGTCCTGGCGTATCAATAATATTAATACGATGCTCCAGAGCACCCTTTTTCGGTTTTGTCTCTTCTTCCAGAGTCCAGTGACATGTGGTAGCGGCTGATGTGATTGTGATACCACGCTCCTGTTCCTGCTCCATCCAGTCCATGGTAGCAGTTCCCTCATGGGTATCGCCAATCTTATAATTAACGCCGGTATAATACAGGATACGCTCAGTCAATGTGGTCTTGCCGGCATCAATATGGGCCATAATACCAATGTTCCTGGTTCTCTCTAATGGATATTCTCTTCCAGCCAACGGATTTTCCTCCTTATGCTATACGAACAGAAGATTGCGTCAATTAGAATCTGTAATGAGCGAACGCCTTGTTTGCCTCAGCCATCTTATGCATATCTTCTTTTCTCTTCACAGCTGAGCCGGTATTGTTCGCGGCGTCCAGAATCTCATTCGCCAGTCTTTCTTCCTGGGTCTTCTCGCCTCTCTTGCGGGAAAACATGGTCAGCCAGCGAAGAGCCAGCGCCTGTCTTCTGTCCGGCTTCACCTCGATGGGCACCTGATAGGTTGCGCCGCCGACACGTTTTGCCTTTACTTCCAGTACAGGCATCAGATTATTCATCGCTTCTTCGAATACTTCCAGGGCGGGTTTTCCGGATTTCTCCTCCACTCTGCTGAAAGCCCCGTATACGATTTTCTGCGCAACACCCTTCTTACCGTCTAACATGATGTTGTTGATCAGCTTGGTCACAACCTTGTTATTGTAAAGCGGGTCTGCTAATACGTCTCTTTTTCCAGTAACTCCTTTGCGTGACACGTTACTTCCCTCCTTAATACCGCCTGCCGGTTCGACCGGTTCAGGCTTGTTAATTCATCGGTACTCACATTTGTTCACATTATGCGATGCATGTGTTCGTGCAGGTCAGGTGGATATTTAAAACAAATCGGTTCAAATATGCTTCATTCCGGCACTTAAACAAATCTCAGTATACCTTATTTTTTCGGTCTCTTCGCGCCGTACTTAGAACGAGCCTGTCTTCTGTTGGCAACGCCTGCTGTATCCAGGGTGCCTCTGACAATGTGATATCTGGTACCAGGCAGATCCTTTACCCTGCCGCCTCTGATCAGAACAACGCTGTGCTCCTGCAGATTGTGGCCTTCGCCGGGGATATAGCTGGTTACTTCGATACCGTTAGAGAGACGAACTCTGGCAATCTTTCTAAGTGCTGAGTTAGGCTTCTTAGGAGTAGCTGTCTTCACTGCTGTACAAACGCCTCTCTTCTGAGGAGCGGATTCGTCTGTCGCTCTTTTTCTTAAAGAGTTGTATCCCTTTAACAGAGCGGGAGCGGTGCTTTTCTTCTCAACAGTCTGTCTTCCCTTTCTCACTAACTGATTGAATGTAGGCATATTTTTCACCTCCTGTGATTCTGTGTTGTTTTGCCTTTACATTTTGCGCGCAATAATGCCTTATTACGCACACTGTTTAATTATATCAGGTAAAAATTTCTTGTCAAGCGGTTTTGTTTTGTGTTTCTGCTGTTTTCGCAGCAGTTCGGCCATGCAGGCCGCAGACCGCCTGCTGCGCAGCCCCTTAACAGGAGAACTGGGACTGGTAGAGCTTCCAGTAGACGCCCTTCTGTTCCATCAGCTCCTCATGGCGTCCCTGCTCGGCGATCCTCCCATCCTGGATAACCAGGATATGGTCTGCATTTCGGATGGTGGACAGCCGGTGGGCAATCACGAAGCAGGTTTTTCCCTCCATCAGCTTGAGCATGGCATTCTGGATCTGCTTTTCTGTCCGGGTATCTACATTTGAGGTGGCCTCGTCCAGAATCAGAAGATGTCCCTCTGAAAGCATGGCCCGGGCGATGCACAGCAGCTGTTTTTGTCCCTT
>CALWQE010000269.1 GCA_944383605.1 uncultured Lachnospiraceae bacterium | reverse complement strand
GCTTTTATGCGGATCTGTTCCGGAAAATTTATCGCCGGCATGGAGGTCAACCATGTCCAGGGAGGCAAGAAGGTGAAGCTGTCCCAGCCTCAGCAGATGATGGCCCAGGAACGGAAGATCATCGAGGAAGCTTACGCGGGAGATATTATCGGCGTGTTTGATCCGGGTATTTTCTCCATCGGGGATACCCTTTGCCTGTCGCCGAAGAAATTCGCTTTCGAGGGAATCCCCACCTTTGCCCCGGAGCATTTTGCCCGTATCCGTCAGATGGACACCATGAAGCGGAAACAGTTTATCAAGGGGATCAGCCAGATCGCCCAGGAGGGCGCCATCCAGATTTTCCAGGAATACAATACCGGAATGGAAGAAATCATCGTAGGCGTAGTGGGCGAGCTGCAGTTTGACGTCCTTCTCTACCGGCTGCAGAATGAATATAATGTAGAAGTGAAAATGGATAAGCTGCCTTATGAGTATATCCGGTGGATTGAAAATGAGGAGATCGATGTGAACAAAATCCAGGGAACTTCAGATATGAAACGGATCAAGGATCTGAAAGATCATCCCCTTTTGCTGTTCGTCAACAGCTGGAGCGTAGGCATGGTGGAGGAGCGCAACCCTGGCCTGAAGCTGGCGGAATTTGGCCGCTGGTAAGAGCAGGAGGCAGCGTTTTTGCACATTTTTCCTCCTTCCCGCATATCCTGTCAGAGAAAAGGTCTGCCGCCGGAAAGCGAAACAGGGAAAGCAGGCGGGGCAGACCGGCGGGAAGGAGGAAATTCCGGATGCGAATCTGCGGGATGCGGGACCGGGAGGTCATCAATATCTGTACCTGCCGCCGTCTGGGCTATGTGGCCGATGTGGAATTTAATGTGGAAGACGGCTGCATTACAGCTTTTATCGTCCCCGGTCCGGCCAGAATCTGGGGGTGCCTGGGACGGGACATGGAATATGTCATTCCCTTCTGCTGCGTGCGGCAGATCGGCAGCGACATTATCCTGGTGGAAGTAAATGAAGAAGAAGTTTTTGTGAAATGCGTGTAAGCGCAGCAGGAGGAACAGCGGATGAAATGCCCATATTGCGGAGAGGATAATACCAAAGTCATCGATTCTCGTCCGGCAGAGGAAAACAGCGCCATCCGGCGGCGGCGCCAGTGCGACGCCTGCAGGCGCAGGTTTACTACATATGAAAAGGTGGAGACCCTGCCTTTGTTTGTGATAAAAAAAGACAACAGCAGAGAACCCTATAACAGATCCAAAATCGAGAAAGGGATCCTGAACGCCTGCCATAAACGGCCTGTGGCCGCCGGCCGGATCAATCAGCTGATCGATGAGATCGAGGCCAGCGTATTCAGCATGGAAGAAAAGGAAATCAGAAGCTCTGTCATCGGGGAGCTGGTGATGGGAAAGCTAAAGGAGCTGGATGAGGTGGCCTACGTCCGGTTTGCCTCTGTGTACCGGGAATTTAAGGATGTGAATACCTTCCTGCAGGAACTGGAGAAAATATATAAAAAGACGGAATGAGGAAACAGAAACTATGATTCTGAAACGGTTTTATCCGGATTACCGGGCAGCCTCGGTTTACGATATTGATTTTGACAGGCTGTACCGGGAGGGCGTCAGGGGATTGCTGTTTGATATTGACAATACGCTGGTGCCTCACGGCGCTCCGGCTGACAGCCGGGCCGTCGGCCTGTTTGCCCGCCTGCGGGAGATTGGGTTTCATACCTGTCTGATTTCCAATAACCAGCCGCCCAGGATCATCCCCTTCGCCAAAGCGGTGCAGTCGGATTTTATCAGCAATGCACATAAGCCGTCCCGGGCCGGATACCGGAAGGCGATGGAAAAGATGGGCACCGGGCCGGAAAATACGGTTTTTATCGGAGATCAGCTGTTCACCGATGTATACGGCGCCAGACGGGCGGGAATCGTCTCCTGGCTGGTCAGTCCCATTCACCCGAAAGAAGAGATTCAGATCGTCCTGAAGCGGTATCTGGAGCGGGTGGTTCTGTATTTTTACGAAAAGGAACGCAAAAAAGGTTGAAATAAGCGCCTGTTTATTATAAAATAGACGGAGACTGCAAAAATGCGTTTCTGTTTTTTCTGTCAGAGACAGGAAAATTGCGCATGAAACATTAAGGAGGAAAATCATAAGATGATATCAGCAGGTGATTTCAGAAACGGTGTTACCATCGAATATGATAATAACGTTTATCAGATCATTGAATTCCAGCACGTTAAACCGGGGAAAGGTGCTGCGTTCGTCAGAACAAAGTTAAAAAATATAAAAAACGGCGGTGTAGTGGAAAAAACCTTCCGGCCTACGGAAAAATGTCCGACAGCCCATATCGACAGGGCGGATATGCAGTATCTGTACAATGACGGCGATCTGTACTATTTCATGGATGTAAATACCTACGACCAGGTTGCGTTAAGCAAAGACCAGATCGGAGATTCCCTGAAATTTGTGAAAGAAAATGAAATGGTAAAAATCTGTTCCCATAAGGGAGATGTGTTCTCTGTAGAGCCGCCTCTGTTCGTAGAGCTGGAGGTAACGGAAACCGAACCCGGCTTCAAGGGCGATACCGCTACCGGCGCCACAAAGCCGGCTGTTGTAGAGACAGGCGCGACCGTGTATGTGCCTCTGTTTGTGGATCAGGGCGATAAGATCAAGATTGATACCAGAACCGGAGAATATTTATCCAGAGTATAAATGAATCCTGCTTCGCGGGATTCCCCGTCTGCGGAACAGGACTGAGACATGCAGAAGAATCTCTGCCTGTCCCGGTCCTGTTCCGCTTCTTTACATGGGGAAAGCCCTTCCGGATAAACAAGGGTTTTGCAGGGCGCGCGGCAAGCGGCAAATTTGAAACAGATATACGAAAGCATGGGAAGGTTATGAACAGAATTAAAATGATCGGGATCGACCACAGCAAGGCAAGCGTGGCGTACCGGGAACTTTTTTCATTCACAAAAACCAGCGCCACGGCGGCGATGGAAACGCTGAAGGGAAAAAAAGGAGTCAGCGGGTGTATTATTTTGTCCACATGCAACCGGATGGAGCTGTGGGTCAGCGCTGAGGATGGGCTGGAAGAATCGCTCTATGAGATGCTCTGCCAGCTGAAGGAGGTAGACCCCTCTCTGTATGAGGAATATTTTATCCAGCGCGAGGGGATGGAAGCAGTATGGCATCTTTTTGAGACATCCTGCGGGCTGAAATCAAAGATTATCGGCGAGGATCAGATTATCACTCAGGTAAAGGACGCCCTGAATCTGGCCCGGGAATGCTTCTGCACTGATAAGGTGCTGGAGATGCTTTTCCGGACTGCGGTGACAGCGGCAAAGAAGGTGAAAACGGAGGTTCGGATTTCTCATAAGGATACTTCCGCCATTGACGGCGCCATAGAAGGGATGAAGCGGACAGGCTACTCCCTGGCAGGGAAGACCTGTATGGTAATCGGGAACGGCGAGATGGGACGGCTGACTGCCCTGGCTATGAAACAAAACGGGGCGGACGTTACCGTAACAGTACGCCAGTACCGCAGCGGCCAGGTACAGATCCCGCTGGGCTGTTCCCGGATTAATTATGGCGAGCGGCTGGATTTCCTGAAAAACTGCGATCTGGTGGTCAGCGCCACAGCCAGCCCCAATTTTACCCTGAAGCGGGAAGATGTGGAAAAGGCGGAGCGAAAAGAACGGCTGCTGATGATCGACCTGGCGGTGCCCAGAGATATTGAGCCGTCTGTGGCAGAGCTGCCTGGGGTTACGCTGTATGATATCGACAGCTTTGAGCTGCATCAGGAAAACCAGGAGCTGAACCAGAGCATGGCTCAGGCGGATCACATCCTGGAGGAATATGTCCAGGAGTTTACCACCTGGTATGACTGCAGGGATCTGATCCCTGTGATTAAAGGAATCTGCAATAACGCCGCCAGGGATGTGGGCCTGCGGATCCATAAGGAGGTCAGCCATCTGGAAATCGGCGATGCAGAAAAGAAAAAGCTGGAAAAAACCATAGATACGGCGGCTTCCAAGGTAGTGAACAAGCTGATGTTCGACCTGCGGGAAAATCTGAATATGGATACCTGGCGGGAATGTGTGGAGGCCATTGCCAAAATATATCCGATGGAGGAGCCTTGAACCGGCGGGGGATGGATGTAAAACAACCCATAAAGACAGAGCCGGGAGAGAAGAAAATGAAGAAAAACTGTGATTTTCCCCTGTTTATATCTCTGGAGGGAAAAGAAGTCTGGATATACGGAGCGGGAACCATCGCCCTGCGCCGGGCAGGCGTGCTGGTTTCCTTCGGCGCGAAGGTGCGGGTGATCGCGCCGGAAGCAAAGGAGGAACTTCTTGCCATGAGCCGGGCGGGAACAGTCCGCTATGAAAAAAGGCCCTTTAAGCCCGGTGAAATCTGCGGCAGCCGGCCTTTTCCTTTTATGGTTCTGGCAGCGACAGACAGCCCTGCGGTGAACAGCCAGGTGGCGGCGGAGTGCGCCCGGGCGGGGATTCTTATAAATAATGCCGGAGACAGAAGCCAGAATGATTTTTATTTCCCGGCTGTCGTCCGGGAGGAGGGACTGGTGATCGGCCTGACCGGGACAGGAGAGGATCATAAAAAAGTCAGGCGGGCGGCCGCCTGGGTGAGAAACCATATAAGAGAAATATCAGAGTAGATTTTCAGAGTAACGGGAGGAAGGGCAATGACAAAATCAGAGCAATTATTTCAGCAGGCCTGCGGCCTGATGCCGGGCGGCGTAAACAGCCCGGTGCGCGCTTTCGGCTCCGTGGGCGAGACGCCGCGGTTTATCCGGAAGGCTGACGGCCCCTATATGATCGACGTGGACGGCAGACAGTATCTGGATTATATCTGTTCCTGGGGCCCCATGATACTGGGACATAACCATCCGGTAATTCGGGAAAAGGTGATGGAGGCGTGTATGAACGGCCTCAGCTTTGGCGCGCCGACGGAGGCGGAGGTAAAGATGGCGGAGCTGATCTGCGGCATCATCCCCTCTGTGGAAATGGTGCGGATGGTAAATTCCGGCACTGAGGCGGTGATGAGCGCCATCCGGGCGGCCAGGGGCTTTACCGGCAGAAATAAGATCGTAAAATTCGAGGGCTGCTATCACGGCCATTCCGATGCTCTTTTGGTGAAAGCAGGCTCCGGGGTAATGACGGCAGGCGTGCCTGACAGCTCCGGCGTGCCGGCAGGCTGTACCCAGGATACCCTGAGTGCGGTTTATAATGACCTGGACAGCGTAAGCGCTTTGTTTGAGAAAAATCCCGGCGAAATCGCCGCGGTAATTGTGGAGCCAGTAGCGGCGAATATGGGCGTGGTTCCTCCGGCGGAGGGTTTCCTTCCGGGACTGCGGAAAATCTGCGACCAGAATGGCGCCCTGCTGATTTTTGATGAGGTGATTACTGGCTTCCGGCTGGCGCTGGACGGCGCCCAGGGCTATTATGGCGTCCGGGCCGACCTGGCTACTTACGGGAAAATCATCGGCGGCGGAATGCCGGTGGGAGCCTATGCCGGAAGGAAGGAAATTATGGAGATGGTGGCGCCTGCCGGAAATGTATATCAGGCCGGCACCCTCAGCGGAAATCCAGTGGCTATGGCGGCGGGCATCGCCCAGCTGACCATCCTGAAGGAGCATCCTGAGGTTTACAGCCACATCAACCGTCTGGGAGAAAAGCTGTATGGCGGGATGGAGAAGATCATAGAGGAGGCCGGCGTTCCCTGCCGGGTCAACCATGTAGGTTCTCTGGGCAGCCTGTTTTTCACCGGACAGAAGGTGGAAAATTACGGGGAGGCGAAAACCTCGGATACGGAAAAATTCGCGCGCTATTTCCGCTATATGCTGGATCATGGCGTACACCTGGCGCCTTCTCAGTTTGAGGCAATGTTCCTTTCCAGCGCCCATACGGAGGATCATGTGGAGCTGACGCTGGAGCTGGTGCGGGACTATTTTCAGAAATTTTATGAATAAAGAATGAAGCGGTTTGATCTCTTCTGAGAAAAACACGGATGGAAAAGGTACACTTTACCATTCGTGTTTTTTTATGGAATTTTTTGTGTATAGGGTGTTTTTCCCATTTTTTTTGTTTGGCCGGAAATCCGCCTGGGACGGGGGTTTCCGGCACTTCTGCTCTGCAAACCCGATTTTTTCCATATTGTAAATAATCGGAACGAAAAAGTGTACTTTTTCGTTCACGAACAGGAAACCTTCTTTGGAGGCAGTATGGAAAATGGGGAAAAATACGGAAGATTAACACTGGTGAGAAAGCTGGAGGGGTACGGGGGCAGAAACGTCTGGGAGTGCCGGTGCGACTGCGGGAATCTGTGCCGCGTGCGGATGTCAAGCCTGAAAAGCGGCCATACCCGCAGCTGCGGCTGCCTGCGCAGAGAACGGCAGCAGGAAAAATTTCAGGATCTGACAGGGATGCGCTTTGGAAAGCTGACGGTAATCAGCTTTGCGGGCCAGAAACGGGGCGGCGCCTCCCTGTGGAACTGCCGCTGCGACTGTGGAAATGAGACGCAGCAGTTTGGGACGAACCTGCGGCGGGGGCTGGTGGTCAGCTGCGGCTGTGTCCGCAGGGAAAGCGGAAAACGTCAGTATAAACAAAATATTCATTATGTGAATGGGACGCAGCTGGAGCTGGTGCGCAGCAAGAAAATCTGGAAGACAAACAAAACCGGGGTAAAGGGAGTCTATCAGGAAAAGAGGACAGGAAAATATATTGCCAGCATCACCTTTCAGGGAGAACGAAAAATACTGGGCAGGTTTCTGACGCTGAAGGAGGCACGCCAGGCGAGGGAGCAGGCAGAAAAGGAAAGGGACGAAAAGCTCGAAGGGATGCTGCTGGCGCAAAATGAAGCGAAAGCGCCGTTATAATGGCGCTTTCGCCGTATCCATAGCGGATATTATCCCCGCTCCCGGATCGCCCCTTCCCGGTACGCCTGCAGCAGCAGCTCCAGATCCCGGATCTCCTCCCGGATCCGTTTTCCGTTGTCCGTATCAGACACAGAACGTCTTTTTACCCACTGCTCCACATCGATGGTATCAGAGTGGACGTCGCTTTCATTGCGGATGGCTTCCTCCGCTGAGGTAAAGGGCCGGTGGGATACCAGGGTGATGCCGTAGGAATTATAGACCAGGGTGTACCCGGCAGTTCCGGTTTCTTTCTGGTAAGCCTTGGAGAAACCGCCGTCGATAATCAGCAGCTTTCCGTTGCATTTAATCGGCGATTCGCCCCGGCGGCTTTTCACAGGGACATGGCCGTTTACAATATGGGCGGTGGCAGGATCCAGGCCGAACTCTGTCAGGATCCGGTCGATGACGTCCTCCCTGTCCAGCAGGCGGTAGTAAGGGTTTTTATGTTCGGCATGCTGCTCTTTGTCGCTGATAAAATAGCGCTCGAAGGTGGCCATTTTATCCTTGCCGAACAGGGGAGAGTCCCGGTTGCACCAGATAAACCACATCAGATCCTGGCCCAGCTGCTTTTCCGGCCCGTTTTCCAGGTAATAGGCTTTTCTGGCATAGCTCTCCAGCGTATCGTACAGCGCCCTGCCGCTGTAGGTTTTTCCGGCGATCGTCACCTGCTTGAAATTGCCTTCCTCATCCAGCGGGATACAGCCGTGATAGAGCAGGTTATTGTTGTAAACCAGGTAAAGGCCGCCGTTGGAATAAAGGAAGCGGATATGCTCCTGCAGCCGCCTGCTGTTGAGAAAGGCGGAGCGGATCCGTTCCATAATGGCCGCTTCCTCCGGGGAAAGGGCATAGGGATTTTTCGGGTCAATGGTGGGAAAGTCCATGTCGTCCATGGGATAAACCTTTCCGTCAATGGTGATGGTGCCGTCCTCAAAATTGATTTTGTCCAGCAGGAGCCTGTCCTCCATATGAAATTCCGGATGGTTCCGGATGATCTGTCCTTCCAGCTTGAACTGGATGACGGCGATGGCCTTCTGCATCTTTTTGTCCATTTCAAAATCCTGCATATTGTATGTATCGCAGTCATAATGGATGTTAAAGCTGTCGCAGGGCTCCTTGTTATAAGTTTCCATCACGAACCGGAAGAGGGGGATCAGGTTAATGCCGTAGCCGTCCTCGATGATGTCCAGCTCTCCATAACGGGCGGCGATGCGGATCACATTGGCGATGCAGGCCATGTGGCCGCTGGCGGCCGCCATCCAGGTAATGTCATGATTGCCCCACTGGATATCTACAGAATGGTAATGGGTCAGGGTGTCCATAATGATGTGAGGGCCCGGCCCCCGGTCGTAAATATCTCCCAGTACATGGAGGTGATCCACTACCAGGTTCTGGATCATGTTGCAGAAGGCGACAATGCAGGCAGGCGCCCGCCCGATCCGGATAATGGTCTGAATAATTTCATTGTAATAGGCCTCTTTATCATGGAGGTCGTCCTTTTCATTCATCAATTCTTCAAACACATAGGCGAACTCTTCCGGCAGGGCCTTGCGCACCTTGGAACGGGTATATTTGGAAGAAGCCCGGCGGCCGATTTTAATCAGCCGGTGGAGGGTGATTTTATACCAGTCCTCGATAGACTCCTCCTCTTTCATAATCAGCTCCAGCTTCTGCTCCGGGTAATAAATCAGGGTGGCCAGGGAACGTTTATCCTTCTGGCTCAGGGAATTGCCAAATTCCTCTTCGATCTTTCGCTTCACAGAGCCGGAGCCGTTTTTCAGCACATGGAGAAACTGTTCGTTTTCTCCGTGAAGGTCAGATACAAAATGCTCTGTCCCTTTGGGCAGATTCAGAATCGAAGAGAGATTGATGATCTCAGTAGAGGCCTTCGCGATGGTGGGAAACTGCTTGGCCAGCTGGATCAGATACTTGTTGTCCATGAATTTTCCTCCAGTATATACAATGATAACTCCACTTATCCCCTCAATTATATCATGGCCGTCCGCAATGGTCTATCAGGAAATCAGGCGCATAGGGCTGGATTTTTCCCTGCCTATGTACTATAATCTATAGGAGTATCCCCTGACGGCGCCGTCCGCGGTATCGGAAGCCGGGGCTGCCGGGGGGAAGCGTAACGACTGTGCGGAGGTATTATGAAAAAATTAATTGATTTACTGACAGAAGAGATGGCGAAGGGATTTGAACAGGCAGGCTATGACCCCGCCCTGGGAAAGGTAACGCTTTCCAACCGTCCGGATCTGTGTGAATATCAGTGCAACGGCGCGATGGCCGCAGCGAAGCAGTATAAAAAGGCTCCTTTTGCAATCGCCCAGGAGGTGGCGGATCAGATCGGGGAAAGCAGGCTGTTTTCGGAGATCCAGGTGGTGAAGCCGGGATTTATCAATCTGAAAATCGGGACGGCTTTTCTGGCGGACTACCTGAATCAGATGAGCCGGGAGGAACGGCTGGGCTGTGAAAATATCGGCCAGGGCCAGGTGATGGTCATCGATTACGGCGGACCCAATGTGGCCAAGCCCCTCCATGTGGGCCATCTGCGTTCCGCGATCATCGGGGAGAGCATCAAACGGATCTGCCGTTATATGGGCTACCAGGTCATCGGGGATGTTCACCTGGGAGATTGGGGCCTGCAGATGGGGCTGATTATTGAAGAGGTGCGGGAACGGCAGCCGGAGCTGGTTTATTTTGACGAATCCTATACCGGAGATTATCCAAAGGAAGCCCCCTTCACCATCTCCCAGCTGGAGGAAATCTATCCCTGCGCCAGCGCGAAGGCGAAGGAAGATCCGGTTTTTGCCGGAAAGGCCCATGACGCTACAGTGAAGCTGCAGCAGGGAAACCGGGGATACCGGGCTTTGTGGGATCATATCCTTCATGTGTCGGTCAGCGACCTGAAGCGGAATTATGAGGCGCTGGACGTGACCTTTGACCTGTGGAAGAAAGAAAGCGACGCCCAGCCTTACATCCCTGATATGGTGGAGGCTATGAAAAAAGGCGGCTACGCCTATGAGAGCCAGGGGGCGCTGGTGGTGGATGTGAAGGAAGAGACGGATACCAAGGAGGTTCCGCCCTGTATCATCCTGAAATCTGACGGCGCAACCCTGTATTCTACCACAGACCTGGCTACGCTGCTGGAGCGGGAAAAGCTGTTCCATCCGGATGCGGTGCTGTATGTGGTGGATAAACGGCAGGAAATGCATTTTACCCAGGTGTTCCGCTGCGCCAGAAAGACCGGCATCGTCAGGCCGGAAACCAGGCTGCTGTTTCTGGGCTTTGGCACGATGAACGGAAAAGACGGGAAGCCCTTTAAGACAAGAGAGGGCGGCGTAATGCGTCTGGAAACGCTGATTCAGGATATTACCGGCGCGGTATACCGCAAGATTATGGAGAACCGGACAGTAGAGGAAGGGGACGCCAGAGAGACGGCAAAGGTGGTGGCATTGTCTGCCATCAAATACGGCGACCTGTCGAACCAGGCTTCCAAGGATTATGTTTTTGACGTAGACCGGTTTACCTCCTTCGAAGGAAATACAGGCCCCTATATCCTGTATACCATTGTCCGGATCAAGTCGATCCAGAACCGGTACAGCCAGCTGGAAGGCAGACGGGAGCCTGTACTGCGCGGCTGTGAGAGCAGCTGCGAGAAGGAGCTGCAGATGGAGCTGGCCAGAGCGTCCGAAGTATTGGAGGCGGCCTGCCAGGAGATGGCGCCCCACAAGATCTGCCAGTATATTTATGATCTGGCCAACGGGCTGAATAAATTTTATCATGAAACAAAGATTATAGCAGAGGAAGACCAGGAGAAGCAGGCAGGCTATATGGGCCTGATCGGCCTGACCAGGACGGTGCTGGAAACCTGCATCGGACTGCTGGGCTTCCAGGCTCCTGACAGAATGTAAGGAAGGCATAATGCAGATTACCCGGAAGAGCATCGAAGAGGCTGCAAAGGATCAGGAAACCCTACAGGCGGGCAGACGGCTGTATGAAAAGGGTATGGCGGTACTGGGCCAGGCGGACAGCTTCTGGAAAAACGAGGTATATGTAACCGCCAGCGTGCGGGATGGGGACAATATTTATAAACCGAGGATTTTTATCCGAAACGGCGGGGTGGCCAGCTGTCGCTGCGGCTGCCCCGAAAATCATGAGCAGGGGCAGCTGTGCCGTCACGGCGCTGCCGCTGCTTTTGCCTATCTGGAGGCCCGGGAGAAGGAAGGACAAAAGCCGGTAACGGCGTCTTTTCAGACGCGGGAAATCATAAAAGGATATTCTGACCGGGAAAGGGGAGAAATCCTGTCCGGGGAAAACGGCGGCCCTCTAAGCCTGATTCCTCACGCGGCGGTTCAGGGCGGCCAGATACGGCTGTCCTTTGGGATCGGAGTGGGAGGAAAGACGTATCCGATCCGGGATCTGGAGGCTTTTGCCCAAAGCGTCAGAACCGGAGCCGGTCTGTCCTGCGGGAAAAATACAGAGCTTTATCTGGGGCCGGGCAGTTTTTCTCCGGAGAGCAGAAAAATGGCAGAGCTGGTCTGCGGACTGGCAGGAGAACGGGAAGCTTATGGCCGGAGAGAGTACGGCGGGCTCCGGCGGGAATGGCCGGCCCGTTTTTTGCTGCTGCCGGAAAATCACCGGGACGGCTTTTTCGACCTGATGGCCGGAAAAATGCTGGAGGTGGACGAAAACCATGAAAGCCGGCTGGTGCAGGTACGCAGGGAAGATCCCATACTGCGGCTGACAGTGGAAGCTCAGGGCAGGGAGGGGCTGTATCTCAGGCTGGATGAGCGGCCCTCTTTGTTTGCTTCTGACCGCCGCCTGTATCTGATGGACCGGGACTGCCTGTACCTGTGCAGTCAGGATTATTCGCGGGATATGGACATCTTCCTGCGGGGGGTGCTTTCCGTTCCCGCCGGCAGCCCTCTGGCCGTAGGGAGGCGGGAGCTGGCAGCCTTTCTGGCTGTGGTTATGCCGGTGCTGCGGCGGCGCTGCGTTATAGAAGAGAAAAAGGAAA
>CALWQE010000268.1 GCA_944383605.1 uncultured Lachnospiraceae bacterium | reverse complement strand
TGGTCGATGAACTGGAATATGTCAGGCAGCGTCTGGATTCGGATATTATGATTTCCAATGATGTAAACCGGGAGCGTAATACAGAGCTGAAGGAACAGTTATATGAAAATCTGGAACAGGCCAGACGGCAGGTGCTGGCTGTATTTGAAGCCAGGACGGAAGGCGGGGAGAACGGATGGGAGCAGCGCTGAGTACGATGCAGGAAATCCAGGGTCAGATTGAGACGTATCAAAATATCAGCCGGGTATTTTTTGTTCTGATGATTTTGCTGCTTATTGCGGCGGCTGCGGAGTTTTTCCTGCTTGATATGATGCAGATAATCCGTATCCGAACCGGCATTGCGGCCAGGAAAGGGATACGCCGTCTGGAAGCCCGGAATGCCGGGGGCGGAAGGATGCAAAGGCGGGCAAAACAGAAAGCAGGCTATGGAGAATCCGGGAAAACAGCGGATGGAAATAGGACAATGCCGCTGGAAAACGAGGAAAAGGTTCGAATCGGCCAGTTTGTGATAGAAACAGATATGGTACTGATTCATACAGATGAGAGAATATAAGGAGGTAATGAAGAGGATGCAGCGCATATGGACCGAAAAAAAACGGCGGTTTTTAAGTCTTTTGCTGGCAGTGGTATTTCTTCTGACAGCAGTGGACTTCTCTCCCTTTGCTTTCGCTGCAAAAGAAGAGACAGATACGCTGAGCGCGAATGAGATCAAAGATCCGCAGCCGGGAGCAGGCGGAACGGCCAATATTGATCTGAAAGAAAAAGAATATTCAGCAGGAACTGAACTGATGGATAAGCCGATTGACTGTAAGGCTCTATCTGTTCAGGCAGATTCGATCCGTTTTTATCAGACGGATGCGCAGGGCGGGGAGACGGAGCTGACGGATTTTTCTGACGCTGAGATTACAGGGCGTAAAGGGCTGGTGGTAAAGGCCTTCGGTATTACAGACGGCATCAGTGGAGTGGAGAGAGCTGCCCTGGCGATTCAGTATGAAGGGGAAGAAGAACAGCTGGTGGAAGGAAGCTATGACAGCGGTTCCGCCGCATGGCTTTTTCAGGACTTTCAGACAGACGGAAAAGATGGCGCAGAGCTGACGGTTTCCAGGCTGATTGCCTGGGACGCCGCAGGCAATGAGAGGAGCTGTCATCTGTCTGGCCGCGTTTTTACTGTGGATACCGTGGCACCTCAGGATCTCATGGCGGAACCGGAGGGGGAGAGTAACCAGTGGATTAAACCGGAGGGAGGATCGAAAACATACCGGATTATCAGTTCATCGGAGGATGTCGCGTTGTTCCTCATTGCCTATACAGATGAGAATGGCGTTCGGCAGACAGAATCTGTGACGGATGCTGATATTATACACGAGACAGGCGCTTCCTGGTACGAATGGATTTTGTCAACAGGCCAGACTGGGGTGCTGGACAGGGAATATACGATTACTGCTGAAGATAGGATGGGAAATATGTCGGATCCCTTTACTTACATTGCCCGGATGGATAATGAACCGCCTCGGGGTGAAATGAAACTGGAGCAGTATGATCCCGAAACCAATCGCTATGCGGCTTTGACGAATCCCAGGGAGGAATATATTTCGCCCAATCACTTCCGGCTCGTGATCACCGGACTGGCAGACAGAGGCGCAGGGCTGCAGACTGTGACCGTTTCCTGCCGGGTAAGAGATAGCGGTGACGCCGCGGCAAAAGAAAAAGAGTATACCTGGGATTTTTCGTCCAAGTCCGGCGATGGGTTTACCTGGGAGGAAGACAGCAAGACACTGATCTTTGACCTGGCTGCTGCAGACGGGACATACCGGGAGTATGCCGGAATCCAGGTGATTTTAAAAGACGCGCTGGACAATTCGGCTTATTTATATCCAGGGGATGGTTCGGTGAACCCTGTCATAAAAATTGACAAAAAAGCTCCGGCGAAGGAGGATATTGTGATTCACTGGAACGGCAGTGAAGCCGGGGCAGATTACTGGTACAGCGGCGGATTGACCGGATTCCAGTTTACCGTAACCGCCAGGGATGATACGCCGCTGACTGCGGAGATTTATCAGGCTGCCAGTGAAGCTGAGATTGGCGGGGATACAGAGACTTTTGGGCCGGCTGTAACAGTGGATCCTGATTTTGGAGCTTCCTGGCAGGATTGGGTATATAACCGTGATGATGCAGGCAAAGCTGCGGATCAGAAACTGTACTATATTGTGAAAGTAACCGATGAGGCCGGAAATGCAGCCTGGTCGGACGGCGTGGAGATCCGGATTGATGAAACCGACCCGGTGATAACAGAAACAGAAGGCAGATATGCCGTACAGTATGATTTTTCGAATGTGAAAACAGAGGGACAAATAAAGACGGCATACCAGGATGAACTGGGAGAAAGCAGCCTGGTAAATGGCGCGCTGCTGAGCCGGACAGCGGTGGGAATCCATGTTGGCCTGGAAGATCCGGCAGCAGGCGGCATTGACGTCCCGATCGCCTCTGGAATCCGGAATGCCATGCTTTATGCGGACTATACCGACGGCCAGGGAAACGCCCAGGGCGAAAAGACATACGAATTGAGCCTGCAAAAAGACGGCCTGTATTCTTGTGAGCTGTCTGATGAAGGCAGTTATGTGCTGAAAAAGATTGAAGTAACAGATCGTGCGGGAAACAGCAGCGTATATTTTTATGAAGAAGCAGAGGGAGATCAGGAAGATCGGCTGGGTGCTCTGACCATTGTGATCGACTGCACTGCGCCGGAAGCGGCGTTCCAGGATAACAGCTACAGCACCGGCGGCGTTTCCCGGGAGTGGTATTCTGCTGCGGCAAACGGCGATACGCCCCTGACAGTCAGCGCTTTGGCTGAGGATGCCCGGGGCATCTATGCCATAGAGTGGTTTATGGCCGACGATGGTGGAGATGGCAGTCTGGTTTATACGCCGGTCACAGAAGACCAGCCGGGGGGAGCGCTGCGTGTAGACGGCGGCCTGACCGGAGACGAAAGCAGCCAGACAGCGTCCGGCAATCTGGCATGTACAGCGGATCAGGTACAGCGGTACGCGGTCAGAGTGACGGACTGGGCCGGGAA
>CALWQE010000267.1 GCA_944383605.1 uncultured Lachnospiraceae bacterium | reverse complement strand
TTTTTCTTTCAGCAGAAAATACTGTCCTGACAGCCGGGGAACGCAGACAGTCAGCCTGCTGTCCTGCTGCTGCCATACCGGGCAGTCTGTCCTGCTTCCGCCCCAGCATTCCCGGCTGCTGTCCAGCAGGAGGGAAACTGTCTGGCCTGATGGAACAGGAACAGTATAATCAGGTATGTCTTCGTCTGAGAAGTTGAGAACCGCCAGAATCTGTTCCGTTTCAGCCTTGCGCACAAAGGCGAAAACCGGCCGGGCGTTTTTGCAGTCCAGCCATTCGAAGCCTTTCCACTGGTAATCCCACTGCGAGAGAGCAGGATGCTCTGCGTAGATCCCATGAAGCTTTCGTATGAAACGGTAAAATTTCTCGTGCTGGGGATAGGCCAGCAGCTCCCAGTCCAGAGGTCTGGTTTCATCCCATTCCCGGAACATGGCGATTTCATTTCCCATAAAGTTCAGTTTTTTGCCTGGATGGGCGAACATATACAGATACAGGAGACGGGCCTGGCTGAATTTATCCAGGTATTCGGCGCCGTTCATTTTCTGGATTATAGCAGCTTTGCCGTGAACCACCTCATCGTGGGAGAGGGGCAGCAGGTACCGTTCATTATAAAAATATTGCATGGAAAAGGTCAGCCGCTGGGGCTGGCTTTTTCTCTGGGCGGGAGATGACTGCATGTAGGACAGGGTGTCGTGCATCCAGCCCAGATCCCATTTATAATCGAAGCCCAGGCCCCCTTCTTCCGCCGGACGGGTGACGCCGGGGTAGGCGGAGGAATCTTCTGCAATCAGGATGGCATGAGGAATCCGTTTTTTCAGCCCGCTGTTCATGGTTCGAAGAAACTGGAGAGCGGCCTGATTTTCCCCGCGCTGGGGGTTCCCCTGCCAGTAAATCAGGTTGCTGACGGCATCCATCCGCAGCCCGTCGAAATGAAATTCCTTCAGCCAGTAGCAGGCGGCGGACTGGAGAAAGCTGCGCACCTCCCCTCTGGAATGGGCAAAATTGCAGCTGCCCCACTCGCTGTAGCCCACATCGCTGTTGGGATATTCGTATAAAGGCGTGCCGTCATACCGCAGCAGCCCATAGTCGTTGACGGCGAAATGAACAGGAACAAAGTCCAGGATGACGCCGATTTCTTCCGCATGGCATCGGTCGATAAGATAGCACAGATCCTCCGGGCTGCCGTACCGGGAGGTAGGGCTGAAAAAGCCTGTGGCCTGGTAGCCCCAGGAAGCGCCGCAGGGATATTCTCCAATCGGCATCAGCTCTGCGAACTGATAATGGTTTTCCTTCAGGAAGGGCACCAGCAGATCTGCCAGCTGGCGGTAGGTGCAGGCCGTCTCCCCTTTCCCGGATGGCATTTTCCAGGAACCGGCGTGCAGCTCATAGATATTCATGGGCATGGAGGGATCCGGTTTTCGCTGGAGATAAGCGCCGTCATGGAACGAATATGCAGGCAGTCCATGGATGACAGAGGCAGTCCCCGGGATGGTTTCGGCAAAAAATCCATAAGGGTCGCAGTGATCCAGGAAGCTGCCGTCCCGGCGGTAAATCCGGTATTTATACCGCATGCCCTTTCTGGCTTCCGGTATATGGCATTCCCAGAAATTTCCGTCATATATTCGGTTCATAGGCGTGTCCTGCCATTGATTGAAATCACCGATAACAGCGATATGGCTCGCACCGGGGGCAAAGGTGCGAAATACCGTTCCCTCACCTTCCGGATGAGCGCCCAGATAAGTATAGGCGTCAAATTCCATTCCTGTATAAAATTGATAAAAATCCATAACAGTCTCCTTCCGGGTCATCTGATTTTGCGCCGGAAACCGGCCTGCCGCCGGCAGCGGCGATCGTTTCCCTTCCTCTGGTTATGAGTTAATAGACAGTCGTTGTTTTCTGTATTATACTATAAGAAGAAAACCAGGCATACCGCCGATCGTGGAAATCAGTTGGAAAAGCGACAGACTCCGTAAAATGTCGTATAACGGGTAAGTGGTGAATGACCTATTTTATTGTGCCTGGGCGAAGCGAAAGGAATGGATATAACGATGGATATCAGAGTGGTTAAGACACGGAAAGCGATTACAGACGCTTTTTTAGCTTTCCGCGCCAGAAAGGGCATCGAGAAAATTACAGTGAAGGAGCTGTGCGAAAAGGCACAGGTGAATAAATCTACCTTTTATAAGCATTTCCGGGACGTTTATGATCTGTCGGAATATCTGGAAGGCTGGGCGGCGGAGGAGATCATTTCCAGCATCCGCCATCCGGAAGACCTGCTTTCCAGGCCGGATGTATTTACCAGAGAGCTGTTTTATGCCTGCATCGGCCAGACCGGCCTGATCCATACTCTTTTTTCCGGGAGCAGGGCCAGTATGCTGCCGGTCAGGATCGAGGAGCGGCTGCGTGAGATTATTTTTAACCTGCGGCCCGACTACAGAGAAGACCCGATGGTGAACATGATACTGACGATGGAGATCTACGGGTGCTTTTACGCCTTTGAAAAATACCGTCATTTTGGGGATGATGTATGTATCGGGGTTTTGTCTAAAATCAGCAGGAAGATTATGGAGTTACTGGAGGCCTGACTTTTCAGCGTGCTGCGCTTCTGCAATCATTTTCCCTAATTCTGTACCGCTTTCCGGCATTCCCCGCTTCATCCACTCAACGATCCAGCCGAAGATCAGGTAAGCGACAGAAGAGCGAAGATACGCGGCAGCGTTTGGCAGCTCCGGCGAAATTTCCACCTGCTCCAGGAGAATATCTAATACCATATCCGCAAGTCCGGCTCTGTATAAAGCCAAATAGAAATCAGAGTGTTCTTTGTAAAAATCCAGCAGGCTGACAAGTATTTCAGAAGGCGCCGTATGTTCCTCCCGCTCATAGCCTTGCTTCCATTCGCCGGCCAGGCGGTTGGCTTCCTGCCGCAGCACGTCTTCTTTGCTGGCAAAGTTCCGGTAAAAAGAAGCCCGTCCGACACCGGCCCGTTCTGTTAAGCTGCTGATTACAATATCGTGAATATCCTGTTCTTTCATCATATCCAGTAATGTATTCAAAATTTGGCTGCGGACATAGCTGTTTTTTTCCTGATTACTTCCGTTCATGTCTGATACAAAGCCCCCTTATGTGTCTCAATTTGCTGAAACGATTGACTCATCGATATGTACATGATACAATCGTCTCAACAAAATGTCAAGGAGGAAAAATGTCATGTCACTTGCAGCAAAGCGATTGAACTAACCAGAAAATACAAGGCGGTACAAAGGGTGAAACAAGACTTTTGCATTATCATGCGGAG
>CALWQE010000266.1 GCA_944383605.1 uncultured Lachnospiraceae bacterium | reverse complement strand
AGAAAGCAGATACGGAACAGTGGATGGCCGAGGCGCAAAAACGGAAGACGGACGCAGAACGGTGGATGACTGAGGCGGAAAAACGGAAAGCCGATATGGAGCAGTGGATTGCCGAGGCAGAAAGACGGAGGACGGACGCGGAGAAATGGATGGCTGAGGCAGAGCGGGCGAAGTCCACTGCGGGCATCTCAGAAACTGAGGCCGCAGAAATCAAGGAAGAAGCGGAAAAGTGGAAGGCCGAGGCAGAGATGTGGAAGGCTGAGGCGGAAGCGGCCCGGACGAAGGCAGCCGGGGATGGCGACCGCAGGCTGGATGAAATCAGCGAGATCTGCCAGATGGCTTACGCAGATATCCTGGCGGCCCGGCGGTCATCCAGGGACAGGATGGAGAAAACCGTCAGCGCGTTTGTGGAAAAATGGACAGACGCACAGCGGCAGATGGACGATACGCTGGAGCAGATGAATCATTCCAGAATCAAAGCCAGAGATCGCTTTATTGAAATGGCCGATGAAGTGCTGGCCAGCTTTGAGAAGCTGGAGCGGCTTTCCGCAGCGGTGTACAGCGGCGTAGACAGAATCGGCGCCCAGGAAACGGAGCTGCGGGAACAGCTGGAGGAATTGATTTCTCCTCTGATGGCAGAGCAGGAGGAGGAAACGGTTCCGGAGGAAACGGCTGGCGCGGACGAAGAGGAAGCGGCAAAGGAGGAAAAAGAAGCGGCAGCAGCGATTTCCCCGATTATTGAAGCAATCCAGAAGAGAAGGAAACAGGTTATCTGACAATATGGAGCATTATTATTACGACAAAATGGATAAGATCCGCCAGAATGCCTGTCACGCCATGCGGGCGGGCATTCTGGGACTGGAGGATGCTTTTTTAGTCCCCCGTCTGGAGCCAAGGGAGCTGGCAGATATTTTTTTTCAGCTCCGCCTGGACAGCCCTGAGATTTTCTGGGCCACAGGTTTCCGATACCGGGATTATCCCGGTTCGGGAAATCTGCAGATCCTGCCGGAATACCTGTTTGAAAAAAGCAAGATCCGGGAGCATCAGAAAATGATGAAAGCCCGGGTGGAGAAACTGGCCCGCCAGGCCAGAGAGCTGAAGGAATGGGACAAGGAGAAATTTATTCATGACTTTGTCTGCGAGAATGTACGCTATGATAAACTGAAAAAAGCATACTCCCATGAAATCATCGGCCCCTTAGGCCACGGAGTAGGCGTCTGCGAGGGAATCGCCAAGACAGTGAAGGTACTGTGCGATGCGCTGGGAATCTGGTGCATCATCGCTGTTTCGGAAGCAAACCCGGAGAAAGGCATCCGCTACCGCCACGCCTGGAATGTAATCCGTATCGGAGGAACCTGCTTTCATCTGGACGCTACGTTTGACAATTCTCTTGGCGGCGGTGAGAACCGCTATGATTATTTCAATCTGGATGACCGGAAAATTTACCGGGATCATGAACCGTCTCTGTATCCCCTGCCGCCCTGCGGGGACGGAGGCCATTTTTATTATCTGGAGAAAAAACTATCCTTCACCAAATATGAGGAGGTAGAAAAACGGGCCCGCCAGGCGGTAAAAAAAGGCAGAACATTTACCTTTCACTGGAGAGGCGGGGCGCTGACCCGGGATACCGTCAGGGATCTGATGGAGCTGCTGGAAAAATGCGGAGCGGAAAAAGGCCGACATGCCGCTGTTTCTCTGAACTGGCCCCAGGCCGTTATGCGGGCGTCATTTCCGGAAGGAGACAGACAGGAAGCTTCCCTGGTGATGGAGGAAGCCAACGAAGGAGAACGGGATTCACAAATAATTTGAAATCATTTCACCTTATTTCCACATATTGGACACAAAATTCAGATAAGCTGGAATCAGTCCGAGACGCGCAGACAGGATTTTGAAAGCAAAAGCCTGGAAACTGCGCCTGTCTGGACAGAATAACTGGAAATGGAGGAAATATGGGGAAGAAAATGAAAAAGTGGATACGTTCAGTTCGCAAGATCCGGTATTTCTACAGAAAAAAGTACCGGATCGTAATAACCGCTGTGCTGATTGTTGGAATTGTTGGCGGTATGGCCCTTCGCGCTGCCAGACCTGTTCCCGGCGGCATGGGGGCGGTTATGGCGGCAGAGCAGACGGCGGCGGTGGAAAGACAGACCATTATGAATTCCATTACCGCTGAGGGAACTGTGTAAAGCGCGGACAGCCGTTCCATCATGTCCAGCGTCAGCAATGTGGAAGTGACAGAGGTACTGGTGTCGGAAGGAGACGAGGTAAAGGCAGGGGACGTCCTCTGCGTTTTTGATTCTGAGGAGGTGGAAAAACAGATCGCCCAGGCAGAACAGAGCCAGTCGATTACAGACGCGCAGAACAGCCTCACCCTTTCTTCTGCCCAGCGGAATCTGGATTCTGCCGTGAAAAACCAGCAGACAGAAAACGCGAAGGCCGCGGAAAATGTGACAGAGGCCCAGGAAAGCCTGACGGAGGCCCAGACAGAGCTGACAGAAAAACAGACGGAGCTGGAAGAGAAAAAAGAGGAAGAAAGCAGCCTGTATGAAACCTATGAATCTGCAAAATCCTCTTATGAATCGATAAAAGACACCTATGACGAGCGGAACAGGGCGCTGAGCGACGCCCAGGCAGCTTTAGAGTCGGCTGAGGCGGAATGGAAGCTGGCAGGCGGAAAAGAAGAAAATTCCCTGTCGGCGAACACGGCAGGGCAGACGCTGACGGAAGAAGAACAGGCAGAGCTGAAGGCGGCAGAAGAAAGGATGGAGGAAGCTCAGGATCAGGTTTATGCCGCGACTATTTCCCTGAATGAAGTTAAGGTAGAATATGAAGCCCTGAGCCAGAGCTATACGGAAGCTCAGAGCAATTATAATACGGCGGTACAGGAGCGGGAGCAGCTGGAAACAGAGGTGGAACAGCTGCAGGAGGCGGCAGACAGCGGCGAGACAGCTTACGAAGAGGCAGTTTCTGCCCAGTCCTCCACTGCGGACAGCCAGGCATCCAGCGTACAGGATTCCGAAGATAATCTGAGCAAAACCCGGCTGGATATCCAGAGCAGCAATCAGCAGTCTGACAATGAGATGGAGGAATATGAGGCTCAGCTGGAGGATTACTCGCTGATTGCGCCGTGTAACGGGACGGTTACGGCTGTGAATGTAACGGCGGGAGATACCTTTGAAGGCGGTTCTGCTTTTGTTCTGGAGGACTGTGAGACCTTTATCATTACCGCAGATATCGATGAATATGATATCGCGGATATCGCCGAGGGGATGGAGATTGTATTTAAAACTGACGCCACCAGAGATGAGGAGCTGACCGGGACGATAACTTATGTGGCGGTAACGCCGGAGGATTCTGAGAGCGGCGGAGCGGTTTACCGGATGGAGGCCTCTGTGGATCAGGACAATGACCGGCTGCGCATCGGCATGACGGCACAGATCAACATTGTGCTGGAATCCAGCAAGGATGTGCTGGCGGTGCCCTATGACGCTATACAGACAGACGAAGAAGGAAACAGCTTTGTCTATGTGCAGGACATAGATTCCAGCGATGAATCAGGAACGGGAAGGAAAAAGATTGACGTTACAGTCGGGCTGGAAGGAGATTATTATGTAGAAGTATCCGGCGAGGGCCTGGAAGAGGGAATGCGTGTCATTCTGTCCGGCACCGGCGCCTCCGGCGGAGATTCCGGCAGCGTTCAGATGGAAGAGATGCCGGATATGTCCGGCGGTATGCCAGACAGTATGCCCGGCGGTATGGGAGGCGGCGCGCCCGGCGGCATGGGAGGCGGACCGGGAGGTGGTATGTAATGGAAAATCAGGCCATGATACAGCTTTCGGGAATCGTAAAACGGTTTTATATTCATACGCCTAATGAACTGGAGGTGCTTCACCATATTAGCCTGACAGTAAAAAGAGGAGAATTTGTCTCGATTGTGGGAGCGTCCGGCTCAGGAAAAAGTACGCTGATGAATATTATCGGCGTGCTGGATCGCCCTACGGAGGGCGAATATATGCTGGATGGGGTAAATGTGATTCAGGCCAAGGATCAGGAGCTTTCTGTGATTCGCAATAAGAAAATTGGGTTTGTGTTTCAGAACTATAACCTGATTCCCCGGACGGACGCCCTGAAAAATGTAGAGCTGCCTATGCTGTATGCCCATGTGCCGGCAGCCGCCAGGAGAAAACGTGCCAGGGAGCTGCTCCGTCTGGTGGAGATGGAGGAGCGGATGGGACATAAGCCAGATGAACTGTCCGGCGGACAGAAACAGAGAGTGGCCATCGCCAGGGCGATGGCCAATGACCCTGCTATTTTGCTGGCAGATGAGCCTACCGGCGCCCTGGATTCCAAAACAGGGCGGATGATTATGGATATTTTCCATAAACTAAACAAAGAGCATGGAAAAACCATCATACTGATCACGCATTCCGGCGAGCTGGCAGAGGAAACGGAACGGATCGTTACGATACGGGACGGCGTCCTGGTGGGAGAACGGAAAGGCGGCGCGCTATGATCTGGGAAAACATCAAGATGGCCTGGAACAGTCTGCGCAGCAACAAAATGCGGGCGCTGCTGACCATGCTGGGCATTATTATCGGCATTGGCTCTGTGATTGCCATTGTCACAGTGGGCAATTCTCTTTCTTCCTCTATTTCGACATCGATGCAGTCGATGGGGGCGAATAATATTACAGTTGGGCTGACGCAGAAAAGCCAGACGGAAACAGGCAGCGGCGGGATGGTTTTTGACATGAGCCGGGGGAGAACCACATATTCCGCAGGCGATTACATTACAGACGCTATGCTGGAGGATGTGGAGGAAAACTTCGGAGAGGATATCACTGCGTTCTCCCTGGAGGAATCCGCCGGGAACGGGACAGTTTCCAACGAGGGCAATACGGTTTCTGTCAGCGTAACCGGCGTAAACGAGGATTACTTTACTGCGAATGAGGTGACGCTGCTGGCGGGAAGAGGATTTCTGGAACAGGATTACAGCGAAGGAAAGCGGGTGGCCCTGATTTCAGACCTGGCGGTGGAAACACTGTTTGCTTCTGACAATGAGGCCGCTCTGGGCAGTACATTAGGCGGTACTGTGAATAATCAGTATGAGACTTATACAATTATAGGCGTTTATGAATACGAGGAAAGCGGGATGTCCTTTTCCTCAGACGCGAATGTAACCACAACCCTGTACATTCCGCTGGAGACGGCAAAGGCGCAGAACCATTCAGAAGACGGGTATACATCGCTAACCATTGTAACCGGCGCCGGGAGCGATTCCAGCGCGCTGGCGGAAGAGCTGGAGACATTTTTAAACCGCTACTATCATAATAATGAAAATTATGAGATCTCTGCTTACAGTATGGAATCCATGGTTTCTACCATGATGGAGACGCTGGATACGGTAGAACTGGCAATCTCGGCGGTGGCGGCCATTTCCCTGCTGGTAGGCGGAATCGGCGTGATGAACATTATGATGGTATCCATCAGCGAACGGACGAGGGAGATCGGTACCCGCAAGGCGCTGGGAGCTTCCAACGGCTCGATCCGGATTCAGTTTATCATAGAAGCGGTAATCATCTGCCTGATCGGAGGATTTCTGGGGGTATGCGTGGGAACCGGATTGGGGAGCGCGGGGGCGTCTCTGCTGGGATACGCTGCCAGCCCTACGCTTTCCAGCATCGTATTCAGTCTTCTCTTTTCCATGGCGATCGGTGTATTTTTTGGATATTACCCTGCAAATAAAGCGGCAAAAATGAATCCGATCGATGCGCTGCGGTATGAGTAATGACAGGAATGGTGAAAATACATTTTCACGATGTCAAAGCCATCCATATTCTGTCACAGCCGCCAGAACATGCTAGAGTATTCCTTTCTGGAACGCACATACTATGGGTGTAACAAATCACTGTTACAGACAAACACAAAGAGAAGGAGGCGTTTTATAATGTCTAATTCAACAAGAAACAGAATTGAAGTACCCGAAGCAAAAGAAGCGATGGACAAATTTAAGATGGAAGTAGCAGACGAACTGGGTGTGCCCTTATCTGACGGCTATAACGGAAATCTGACTTCCTACCAGAATGGATCCGTCGGGGGCTATATGGTTAAAAAGATGATCGAAGCCCAGGAGAAGCAGATGTCTGGCAAATAATCTGAAATAACAGACAGAAAATGGGGACGCCGCTCAATCATTTATAATGGATGATTGAGCGGCGCTTCCGCTTTCTTTGAAAGTCCGCCGCCGGACAGGCGCGTTTATAAATTAAAATAACAGTTTCTATCGATCAAGATAAGCATTATATTTTCTCTCAAATACCGTTATTTCCATATCGGCCTGTTGCGCTGCGTCAGCCATTGTAATCAGCCCCTTTTTAACCAGGCTGAATAATGTTTCCATTATACCTTCTTCACGGCCTTTTTTCATGCCGCGTTTCATGCCGCGTTTCATGCCGCGTTCCATGCCGCGTTCTATTCCACGTTCCAAGATACCGGTACTT
>CALWQE010000265.1 GCA_944383605.1 uncultured Lachnospiraceae bacterium | reverse complement strand
CTGCCGTCAGTGCGTCAGTTGGCTGAACTGATCGGCATCAATATGCATACGGTAAATAAGGCGTATTCTGTCTTGCGCCAGGAGGGCTTTGTCAAGCTGGACCGGCGCAAGGGAGCCGTCATTTCCGTAGATGTGGATAAAATGGAGGCGCTGAAGGAGCTGGAACAGGAGCTGACGGTAGTGATGGCCAAGGCGATCTGCAAAAACATCAGCCGCGAGGAGGTTCACAGGCTGGTCGACGGACTGTATGATTCTTATGGAACCTGCGGCTGCAGCGGGAAGCCCGGGAAAAGGTAAACGATATCGGAACGGCCTGCCAGGCGCAGGCGGGAGGTTATTATGTTATGTGAAAAATGCAGACAGAGAGAAGCAAATATTAAATATACAGAAGTGATCAACGGCGTAAAGACGGAGCATAATCTGTGCGCCCAGTGCGCCAGGGAAATGGATTTCGGCGGCTATTACGCGGCGCTGTTTGACGGGGACTATTCTGTGGGAAAGCTGCTGTCCAGCCTTCTGGGCTTTCAGCCTGATACAGAGGAGGTGGAGGACGACCGGAAGATCAGCCGGATCGCCTGTCCTACCTGCCACACGACTTACAGTGATTTTATCCGGGAATCCCGGTTCGGCTGTCCGGACTGCTACAGCACCTTTGACCTGCTGATGGGCGAGAAAATTAAAGCCCTCCAGGGCAATGACCATCATACCGGAAAGACGCCGGCATTTTGCGCCGGGGAAGAAGACCAGCCGGATGAGACGGTGAAAACGCCGGAGGAACAGCTGGCGCTGCTAAATTCCAGGCTGAAGGAAGCGATCCAGGAAGAGGAATATGAAGAAGCGGCAAAATACAGAGACGCCATTAAGGAGCTGAAAGGAAGGATGAAGGCCGATGTCTAAATGGTATGAGGATGTACAGAGACAGCAGGACGTATATGTGTTTACCAGAGTGCGTTTGGCCAGGAATATCAGAGGCCATGTATTTCCGGGAAAAATGGACGATGTCCAGGCGGGGCAGATGGTAGAGGAGCTGCGGGCAGGACTGTCCGGCCTGGGACTGTCCTACCGGGATCTGTCCCACAGCAGCGAGGCGTACCGAAAAGGACTGGCAGAGCGGCGCATCCTAAATTCCGGATTGGTAAAAAGAACCAGCCCGATGGGCCTGTTCCTGTCGGAAAATGAATCGGAGAGCATACTTTTGTGCGGGGACGACCACATCCGGATCCAGTGCATTCAGGGCGGTCTGGGATTCCGGGGGGTCTGGGATCAGGCCAGTGTGACAGACGACTGGATCAGCAGGCGTTTTCCCTATGCCTTTGACCGGAAATACGGCTATCTGACCGCTTTCCCCACCAATGTGGGCACAGGGCTGCGGGCCGGCGTGCTGCTTCATCTTCCGGTGATTTCCAACAGCAAGCAGTTCCGTTCTCTGATGGATGAGGCCAAGCGGATCGGCATTTCCATTAAGGGTCTGTTCGGAGATCCGGCGGAAAACTACGGCGCCCTTTATTATGTATCCAATCAAAAAACCCTGGGCCAGACGGAGGATGAGCTGATTATGTCCGTCCAGAGGGTGGCGGCCCAGCTGGCAGGCCAGGAGCGGAAGACCAGGATCGAGCTGATGAAGGGGCACAGAAGCGAGCGGGAGGATGAAGTGTATAAATCCTATGGCGTGCTCAGATACGCCCGAAAGCTGACTTTGAAGGAAGGGCTGGTTTATCTCTCCCAGATCCGCAGCGGAATCTATGACGGCGTGATCCGGATGGAGAAGCCGGTCAGCATCTACAGCCTGATGCTGGGGATCCAGCCGGGCAATCTTCAGCTGGATATGGGCCCCTTTGAGGAAGACCAGACAGACAGTATGCGGGCCGCTTATATCAGGGAGAGGCTCCCGGAGCTGGTTCGGTAGAGAAACGGCGCAGGCAGGATGACACAACAGGCAGACAGGAGGAATGAAATTACATGTTTATGTATGATAGATTTACCAATAAAGCCAGGGAAAGCCTGAAGCTGGCGGTGGAGGCCGCCGGTGAATTTGAGCATGGATATGTGGGAACGGAGCATATCCTGATCGGCCTTCTCAGGGAGGGAACGGGCGTGGCCTCGGCGGTGCTGAAAAACAACGGCGTGGATGAGGAAAAGGTTATCCAGCTGGTGGGCCAGCTGATAGCGCCGGCCTCTGCGGTACAGATGGCGGATCCGGGGGGCTATACGCCCAGAGCGGCCAGAGTGCTGGAGAACAGCTACAGGGAGGCCAGGAAGTACAGATCCGATCTGATCGGGACAGAGCATATCCTGCTGGCTATGCTCAAGGAGAGCGACTGTGTGGCGGCCCGTCTGCTGAATACGATGCAGATTAATATTGCCCGCCTCTATGCGGATCTGATGATGACCATGGGGGTAGAGGGCAGCTCCTATAAAGAAGAGCTGGAGAGCAAAAGAGGAAAAGGACGGGAGAAAAGCGCTACCCCTACTCTGGATGCTTACAGCCGGGATCTGACCGCCCAGGCCAGAGAAGGGAATCTGGATCCGGTAATCGGAAGAGAAGAGGAGATCCAGCGGGTAATCCAGATCCTCAGCAGGCGGACGAAAAACAATCCCTGCCTGATTGGCGAACCGGGCGTGGGAAAAACCGCTATCGCAGAAGGACTGGCAGAGATGATTGCGGCGGGCAATGTGCCGGATACAGTGAAAAACAAGCGGGTGATGACCCTGGATCTGTCCGGCATGGTAGCCGGTTCCAAATACAGGGGAGAATTTGAGGAACGGATCAAACGGGTGCTGGAGGAGGTTCGCCGGGATGGCGATGTGCTGCTGTTTCTGGACGAGCTTCATACCATTATCGGCGCCGGCGGCGCGGAAGGAGCCATCGATGCGTCCAATATCCTGAAGCCCTCTCTGGCCAGAGGGGAAATCCAGCTGATCGGCGCCACTACTCTGGATGAGTACCGGAAATATATCGAAAAGGACGCGGCGCTGGAACGGCGTTTCCAGCCAGTGACGGTGGAAGAGCCCTCAGAGCAGGAAGCGCTGGAGATTCTGAAGGGGCTGCGGGGCCGGTATGAGTCCCATCACAAGGTGCACATTACCGATGAGGCGCTGAAGGCGGCGGTGAAGCTGTCAGCCCGGTATATCAACGACCGGTTTCTGCCGGACAAGGCCATCGACTTGATCGATGAAGCCTCCTCCAAGGTACGGCTGGCAGCCTACATTGCGCCTGCCGGAATTAAGGAACTGGAAGAGAAAATCCACGCGCTGGATGGAGAAAAGGAAGAGGCGATCATACATGAGGTTTATGAGAAGGCCGGAGAGATCAAACGGCAGCAGGAGCAGATGCGCGCCCGCCGTCAGAGCATGATCGATCAATGGGAGAAGGAGAAGCAGGAAAAAGAGCTGAACGTAACCGAAGGGGAGATCGCGGATGTGGTATCCCAGTGGACGAAAATACCTGTGCGAAAGCTGGAGGAAGAAGAATCGGAGCGGCTGAAAAATCTGGAAAATATCCTTCATCAGCGGGTAGTAGGCCAGGAGGATGCGGTGACTGCGGTGGCAAAGGCCATCCGCCGCGGCCGGGTGGGCCTGAAGGATCCCAAACGGCCTATTGGCTCCTTCCTTTTCCTGGGGCCTACCGGCGTAGGAAAAACCGAGCTGTCCAAAGCGCTGGCCGAGGCAATGTTCGGTACGGAAAACGCCCTGATCCGGGTCGATATGTCAGAATATATGGAGAAGCACAGCGTATCCAAGCTGGTAGGCTCGCCGCCCGGATATGTGGGATATGACGAGGGCGGCCAGCTCAGCGAAAAGGTGAGGAGAAATCCCTATTCTGTGGTTCTCTTTGATGAGATTGAAAAGGCTCACCCGGATGTGTTTAATACGTTCCTTCAGGTGCTGGACGACGGCCATATTACGGATTCCCAGGGCAGAAAGATCGATTTTAAAAATACCGTGATTATTATGACCTCCAACGCCGGGGCAGAGCGGATCGTGGAACCGAAGACGCTGGGATTTACCACGGCGAAGGACGAAAAGGCGGATTATGAACGGATGAAGAGCGGCGTTATGGAAGAGGTGCGCAGAATGTTCCGTCCGGAATTTCTGAACCGGATCGATGAGACGATCGTCTTCCACGCTTTAACGAAGGATCATATTGGACAGATCGTAGATATTATGATGGCGTCCATATCCGGACGGATTCAGGAGCAGATGAAGATTACCATCACCCTGTCCCCTGCCGCGAAAACATGGATCATAGATCAGAGCTATGACAGCAAATACGGCGCCCGGCCTCTGCGGCGGACATTGCAGAACCAGGTGGAGGACCGTCTGGCAGAAGAAATTCTGGACGGGAAGGTGAAAGAAGGGGATCATGTCTATGCGGATCTGGAGGATGGAAAGCTGACCTTTTCCATTGCCGCTGTTTCTTCCGGGGACGGGCCGGAAGCGGAAGAGATGAGGCTGTCTGCTGAGAAATAAAACGGGTACCGCGTGATTCGGAGAGGTACTGAAACCGGATCCCGCGCCAGAACACGGGGCGGGATCTGCGCAGAATGTGCTGGAAAAAAGGGTTAATCTATATTATAATAAGTTCATCAGCATCACGGTACAAAAGTAGGAGGATAAAAAATATGTCAGTGGTAAAAGAACTGCTGCGCGCGGAAGCAGACGGATCAATCAGCTTTGGTGATTATACGCTGAGCCAGAAGGCAAAGCTGCCGGACTTTGAACATAAGGGAGATATTTATTACGTTAAAACCTATGGAGAAAGTACCCGGCTGGAGAAAAACGGCATGTTTGTCTATGAGTCGGTGCCGGGTACCTCGGTAAATGAGTTTTCTGCCAGGGAGGACAGCGTAACCTTCCAGGTAGAGGGAAACCAGGATGCGCAGATTACGCTGGAATTGGCAGAAGAAACCGAATATATGATTTATGTAAATGAGAAGGCGACAGGGAAGATGACCACCAACAGAAGCGGGAAGCTTTCCTTCAGCGTAGAGCTGGGCGGCGCGCCTGTCAGCATCAGGATTCAGAAATAGCCTGCCTGCTGCCGGATGGAAAGGCGGTTGGAGAAGGCCGGGACGGAAGAGCTGAGGCTCCTCTGGCCCGGCCTTTATTTTATAGGAAAAGGAGTGTTTTTGCATGGCGAAAGGAAAATCAACCGTTTTTTTCTGCAAAGAATGCGGGTATGAATCAGCCAAGTGGATGGGCCAGTGCCCTGCCTGCCGGGAATGGAATACCTTCGTGGAAGCGCCGGCGCCCAAAAAGGACACAAAAGGAATGGGGGCGGCGAGACTTTCCATAGACAGCGCGCCAGGGCGAATCAGGCGGCCCTCCCTGCTGTCGGAGATTGACGCGGGCCAGGAGGCCAGGATGGATTCCGGCTTCCGTGAACTGAACCGTGTGCTGGGAGGGGGCATTGTGCCCGGTTCCCTCATCCTGGTGGGCGGTGATCCGGGGATCGGAAAATCCACTCTTTTGCTTCAGGTATGCCGGAACCTGGCGGCCGGAGGAAAGAAGGTACTGTATATTTCCGGGGAGGAGTCCCTGCGGCAGATCAGGCTGCGGGCAGACCGGATGGGCGCCTTTACGGGAGAGATCCGGTTTCTGTGCGAGACCAATCTGGATCTGATCGTTCAGACGGCCCGGATGGAGCAGCCGGACGTGATGGTCATTGACTCGATCCAGACGATGTACCGGGAAGATGTGGCCTCTGCCCCCGGCAGCGTAGGGCAGGTAAGAGAGTCTACCGGCGTGCTGATGAACCTGGCGAAAGGGGACGGGATTTCTGTTTTTATCGTTGGGCATGTGACAAAAGAAGGCGTGGTGGCCGGGCCGCGGGTATTGGAGCATATGGTGGATACCGTCCTTTATTTTGAAGGGGAACGAAACGCTTCCTATCGCATTTTGCGGGGGGTGAAAAACCGGTTTGGCTCTACCAACGAGATCGGTGTATTTGAGATGGAGGCGGAAGGGCTGCGGGAGGTGCTGAATGCCTCGGAATATATGCTGGAGGGAAAACCGGAGGGCGCTTCCGGCTCCGCCGTTGCCTGTTCGATGGAGGGAACCAGGCCGATTCTGCTGGAGATCCAGGCGCTGGTCTGCCGGACAAATTTCGGTATGCCCAGGCGGACTGCGGCTGGTACGGATTATAACCGGGTCAATCTGCTGATGGCAGTGCTGGAAAAACGGCTGGGGCTGCGGCTGTCAGAATGCGACGCCTATGTAAATATTGCCGGCGGGCTGCGGATCTCGGAGCCTGCCCTGGATCTGGGGATCGTGATGGCGCTGGTATCCAGCTATCAGGATCGCCCGCTGCCAGATCAGACCATTGTCTTCGGCGAAGTAGGGCTGTCTGGCGAAGTGCGGGCTGTTACGATGGCGGAGCAGCGGGTGGCTGAAGCTGTGCGGATGGGCTTTCGCTGCTGTATCCTGCCGAAGGTGTGCCTGGGCCGGATCCAGCAGAAGGATGGGGCGATCCGGCTGATCGGCGTTTCCCATGTGCAGGAGGCGATCCGGGCAGTGTTCTGACAGGAATCCGGCGGCAATCGGGCTTTTTCCCGGACTGATGGATGTTCAGATAGGAACGGGTAGCCTGGACGACCTGGCCGCTGAGCAGGGTGATGGCCGCCAGATTGGGGATCGCCATCAGTCCGTTGAAGGTGTCGGAGATATCCCATACCAGCTGGAGGCTGGACAGGCATCCCACAGCCGCCGCCGCGCAGAAGAGAATCTGATAGGGCCGGATCAAACGGCGCCCCAACAGATAGGCTGCAGCCTGCTGGCCGTAGTAAGACCATCCCGTCAGGGTGGCAAAGGCAAACAGGATGATGGAGATACTGACAAAAAGATCGCCATTTTTTCCAAATACCGTGGCGAAGGCCTGGCCGGTCAGGGCAAAGGGAGACAGGGTCTGTCCGCCGGAAAGCAGGCCGGATGTTTTCAGAGGAAGCTGGCTGTTCCATACGCCGGAGGTAAGAATCGCCAGGGCGGTCATGGTACAGACCACCAGGGTGTCTGCGAATACCTCGAAGATGCCCCACATCCCCTGAACCACAGGCTCCTCTGTGTCAGCGGCGGAGTGGACGATGACAGAGCTGCCCATGCCGGCCTCATTGGTGAATACGCCGCGTGTAATGCCTACGCGCATGGCAGTCATGATCCCGTATCCGCCAACGCCGCAGACGCCTGCCCGCAGGCGGAAGGCTTCCCGGAAAATACTGGCCAGGGCGTCTGGAAGAGCGCGGATATGAGTACAGATCACCATCAACGTCCCGGCAATGTAAAGACAGGACATAAAGGGAACCAGCTTTTCCGTAACAGAGGCGATCCGTTTCAGACCGCCCATCATAACGGCGCACAGCAAAAGAGAAAGCAGCAAAGCAGCAGTCCCGGGGGACAGGCGGAAGCTGGAGGAGAGGGCTGCCGCGATGGAATTGGCCTGAACCATGTTTCCGATGCCGAAGGAGGCCAGGAGACAGAAAAGAGAAAAGAGAACCGCCATCCAGCGGCAGCCCAGGCCCCGCTCCATATAGGCCATTGGCCCGCCCTCCCACTCTCCCTGGGGGTTTTTCCGCCGGTAAAGGATGCCCAGCACATTTTCGCCGTAGCTGGTCATCATGCCAAGGAAAGCGGAGAACCACATCCAGAAGATGGCGCCGGGGCCGCCGGCTGTGATGGCGGCGGCCACGCCGACGATATTTCCGGTGCCGGCAGCCGCAGCCAGAACGGTACACAAGGACTGGAACTGGGAGATGGAGTGCCGGTCTTCAGACGTCCGGACAGACTGGTCGCGAAAGCAGGCACCTGCCGTTTTTCCCAGCCAGAGGCGGAGACGGACAGCCTGGAAAAATCCGGTTCGTATGGAAAACATCAGGCCAACCGCGAGGAAACAGGCCAGCATCACCGGCCCCCAGACGAAACGGCTGATCTGGCTGTTCAGCCAGCCGGCCCATTGGGCGATCTGCGCCATGGCATGATACCCCCTTTGTTCTGGGGAGGACGGCATATTGCGTACAGGAAGGCCGCCCTCCAGAGCAGTTTGAGTTGTAACATATCTATGCGCAAAAGTGATTTTTATGCGAAAATCCCTGTTTTGGGAAAGGCTTCGGCCGAACCGGAACGGTGGGTCTGGGCCTGATTAGGGTCTGCCTTTGGGCGGTATGATAACTGGCCCCGGTTCCCGGCCCGGCGGAAATACCCCGCCGGGGCCGGGAGATGGAGGCCTGTGTCCGGGCGGGAGGCCGGGGCCGGGAGGCGGAGGCCTGTGTCCGGGCGGAAAGCCGGGGCCGGGAAAAGGAGGCCGGGGCAAAGAAGGACGGCGGCCGCAGGAGATACAGTCCCTGCGGTCACGGAATGGAAATTGTGACCAAATCAGCATAATTTTCGCTCCTGTTTTTGATTATGATATGTCAAAAAAGCGATATTTGTGTTACTATTAAGAATCGAAGGAAAAAATAAGATGGAAGGCTGCGGACAGGCCAAAGCCGGGCAGCCGGGTCAGCCTGCCTGAATAGACAAAAAACAAAGGAGACTATGATAGATTATGAAACGGATTGCGCTGATGGTTATCAAATTATTCTGGATCGCCCCTTACTGGTTTTATCAGATCTGGAGATGGGGAAAGGATGACAGGCATACAGAGGCCGAGAAGTTCGCGCTGCTGAAAAAGGTTACGAAAAACGCCAATCGGGCCGGGCGGGTTACGATTGACGCCCATGGCCTGGAAAATCTGCCGGAAAAGATGGGCTATGTTATGTTCCCCAATCACCAGGGGTTATTTGACGTCCTCTCTCTGCTGGACTGCTGCCCCCATCCCTTTACAGTGGTGATGAAAAAGGAAGTATCCGATACCTTTCTGGTAAAGCAGATCCGGATTCTGCTGAAGGCCCAGTCCATTGACCGGGAGGATGTCCGAGCCTCTGTGGGGGTGATCCGCCAGATGACAAAGGAAGTGCTGGAGGGGCGAAATTATGTGATTTTTGCCGAGGGTACCCGTTCCAGACATCAGAATCAGGTGCAGGAATTTAAAGGCGGCAGCTTTAAAAGTGCTATGAACGCGAAAGCGCCTATTGTGCCGGTGGCTCTGATCGACAGCTACAGGGCATTTGATACCCATTCCATTGAAAAACTGACGGTTCAGGTTCATTTCCTGCCGCCTCTGTATTATGAGGACTATAAAGGGATGAAGTCCCTGGAAATCGCCGCCGAAGTACAGCGGCGCATCCAGGAAGCCATCAGAGAAAATGAGAAGGGTTAATAGGCGATATATCCGGCCTGCCGGATCACTTCTTTCAGCCGGTCCTTTGGCAGCTGCTCTTTCATTCTGATCTGAGCCTGCTTTTTGGACAGATCAACGCTGGCCCACACCCCTTCCAGGCTGTTCAGGGCATTTTCCACCCTGGCGGCGCAGTTTTGGCAGGTCATGCCTTCGACTGTCAGAGCGGCCTGATAAGGATAGTGAGAAGCGTCTTTATCCGCGACGCGGATCTTCTTTGTCCTGCTTCCGCCGCCGGCGCCGCAGCAGCCGCGGGACAGCTTTTTCATATAGCTTTTCACGGAAAAAATACAGATGCAGAGTAAAATGAGACAGATAATAAATGTAGCCATGGTAAGCGCTCCCTTTCTGCAAATAATTAGTTCTAACTAACTTAATTATACACCATTTGTCGGGTTATGCAACCAGCTTTTCAAAATATTTCAATTTACTATTGTAAAAAAATGGATATTCGTGTATAATAAACACAGTAAATCTTGAACCCACTTTCTGCACACTTCTGTTGTTAAGTCAGATTTTATTGCTTTCCGTATTATATTATGAAACTGAACTGAGGAAATTCTCTGCTTCTTGCTGCAAAGAATAATAAGCAGAGGTAGGAGCCTGCGTTTATTCGGTTATAAGCAGGCAGCGAAGGGGACGGCGGGCGCCTGGCGATGCAGCGGCTGCATCGCGGATTCACACTGCCGCGGCCGGGATGAAGGAAAAAATTCAGTTCAGCCGCTGAATTTCACGGAGATGAGAAAATATGGATTTTGTTACAGCTGCTCACAGTGATATAGGAATAAAGAAAAAGACAAATCAGGACGCGATGATGATTAAGACGGCGCGGACAGATTATGGGAAAATCTGTTTTGCGGCTGTCTGCGATGGGATGGGAGGGCTGGCCAAAGGAGAGCTGGCCAGCGCCTCCCTGATTCGGATTCTTTCCCGGTGGTTTGAGGAAAAATTTCCGGAGATTTTGTACCGGGGCATCAGGCCAAAGATGCTGAAAAAAACATGGGAGCAGCTGATCTGTGAGGCGAATGACCGTCTGGGCGCTTACGGCAGAGACCGTCATGTGAAGCTGGGGACAACGGTTTCTGTCTTGCTGCTGGCGGGAAATATGTATTATATCATGCATGTGGGGGATTCCCGGATTTATAAGCTGACCCGGGAAATCCGTCAGCTGACAAAGGATCAGACTGTGGTACAAAGGGAAATAGATCTGGGACGGCTGACGCCGGAGGAAGCCCGGCGGGATCCCCGCAGGAATATACTGCTCCAGTGTGTTGGCGCTTCGTCTGTGATTATCCCGGGTTTTTATATGGGAAATATAGAGACGCCCTGCAGCTTTCTGCTGTGCAGCGATGGCTTCCGGCATGAGATTACGGCGGAGGAGATACTGGAAAGGCTTGGGCCGGAGGCAGTATCGGAGGAGAAGCGTATGCTGGAGCAGCTTCGGTTTATGGCGGAACTGGATAAATGCCGCCGTGAGGAGGATAACATTTCAGCCGGGCTGATTTATGTATATGAAAGCGGGCGCGTCTGAAGCAGGGAGCGGGTTTATGCTGGAAATCGGTACAGTTATAGATAGAAAATATAAAATTTTAAACAAGATCGGCCAGGGCGGCATGAGTATCGTCTATCTGGCGATGAATGAACGGGCCAACAAGCAGTGGGCGGTCAAAGAGGTTCGCAAAGACGGCGTCCGGGATTTTGAGGCTGTCCAGCAGGGGCTGATTGGGGAAATGAATATTCTGAAAAAACTGAATCATCCCAATTTGCCCAGTATAGCAGATGTGATTGAAGAAGAGGGGCGTTTCCTGATTGTAATGGATTATATTGAGGGAAATACGCTGGAGCGGATACTGGAGGAGGAAGGGGCTCAGCCTCAGGAGGAGGTGATCGGCTGGGCTGTCCAGCTCTGCGATGTGCTGGGCTATCTTCATTCCAGGGTGCCTCCGATCATTTATCGTGATATGAAGCCGTCCAATGTGATGCTGCGGCCTGATGGAACAGCGGTGCTTTTTGATTTCGGCACTGCCAGAGAATATAAATCCGGGAACGCGGCGGATACCACCTG
>CALWQE010000264.1 GCA_944383605.1 uncultured Lachnospiraceae bacterium | reverse complement strand
AGCTTTCCGCGCTGATGACATGCTCGATCCGGCAGGCGTCTTCTGCGGCGGTTTTTTCATCTACTCCAAGAGCGGTCAGCCAGGCGCTCAGCAGGGTGTGGCGTTCATATATGGTTTCGGCAATCTTCCGGCCGGCATCGGTTAATGTGATAAAGCCATCCTTATCCACGAGTATATAACCGTTATTCCGCAGGTTTTTCATGGCCACGCTGACGCTGGGTTTGGAAAAGTCCAGTTCGGTGGCGATATCGATGGAGCGGACATTGGCCTTGCGGTGGCTGAGGATCAGTATGGTTTCCAGATAATTTTCAGCTGATTCGTGTGTTTTCAAAAACGGACTCTCCTTTTCATATCTTATTTGCCTGCCGCATAGAAATGATATGGGCAGGAATTAAAAAACATTATATCATATCCTACGGATATATTTCCTGCGGATATATTCCCTCCGGGAGATGCGCATGATTCGCTGTGGTATATGCTTCCCGCTGGTCAGCACGAATCAGCGCGGGCATCATGTTCACTTCGTGAACATTATAACATAAATCCAGGGGAATAAATAAAAAAAACATAAACATAATAAAAAAAATAGTTGACTTTTAAGTTAGTTAGTGTTAACCTATAGGAGGTTAGAAAATACTAACCATTTTTTAAAAATGTTAGTTAGCAATAGCTTACTTGGGTGTATGCCCGGGAAAAGATAAGGGCAAAGGAGTGATTTATGATGCCTTTAACAATGGCAAATACAGGGGAGGTAAATTCGATTAAGAAAGTCGGCGGAAAGGAAGAAACCAGACGTTTCCTGGAGAGTCTGGGGTTCGTACCCGGCGGCGCCGTTACGGTCGTGTCGGAAATCAACGGGAACGTGATCGTGAACGTCAAAGAATCCCGGGTGGCCATCAGCCGGGAAATGGCAAATAAAATCATGATATAAAAGGAGAACAAGCAGATGCAGACATTAAAGGATGTAAAATGCGGCAAGACCGTCTCGGTGGTGAAGCTTCACGGCGAAGGGGCGGTAAAACGCAGAATCATGGATATGGGAATTACGAAGGGAACTTCCATATATGTGAGGAAGGTAGCTCCGCTGGGCGATCCTGTGGAGATCACCGTCCGGGGATATGAGCTTTCCCTGAGAAAAGCCGACGCCGCAATGGTAGAGGTACAGTAAAGACAGCAGCAGGACTGCTGGATTTTTTCAGACATAAGGTTAGAAACATCTAACTATTAATATCACAGGAGGATCAATAAGATGGCAATCAAGATTGCGCTTGCCGGAAATCCCAACAGCGGCAAAACCACCCTGTTTAACGGACTGACCGGTTCCAACCAGTTTGTGGGAAACTGGCCCGGCGTTACGGTGGAGAAGAAAGAGGGAAAATTAAAGGGATATAAAGATGTGGTTATCATGGACCTGCCAGGTATCTATTCTCTGTCTCCCTATACATTAGAGGAAGTCGTAGCCCGGAACTATCTGATCGCGGAGCGCCCCGACGCGATTCTGAACATTGTGGACGGCACCAATCTGGAGCGGAACCTGTATTTAACCACACAGCTGATGGAGCTGGGCATTCCAGTGGTGATGGCCGTTAATATGATGGATGTGGTACAGAAAAACGGCGATCAGATTCATACAAAGCAGCTGGCAAAGGAGCTGGGCTGCGAGGTGGTGGAAATCTCCGCCCTGAAAGGCGCCGGCATTACAGAAGCAGCAGGCGCGGCGGTCAAAGCCGCCCAGAACAGGGGCGCTTCCGTACCGGTACATAAATTCCATCAGGATGTGGAAGCTGTGCTGGAGGAAATTGAAGAGCATATCGGTTCCGATGTCCCGGCAGAGCAGAAGCGGTTCTACGCCATCAAGCTGTTTGAACGGGACGATAAGATCGCGGCCCAGATGAAATTCGCCCCTGATGTGGAAAGCATCATTAAAAAGGCGGAAGAAGCCATGGACGACGATGCGGAGAGTATTATTACCAACGAGCGTTACAGCTATATTGCGTCTGTCATCGGCAAATGCTATACTAAGAAGCGCAAAGGGCAGATGACGACTTCGGATAAGATTGACCGGATCGTGACAAACAGATGGGCCGCCCTGCCGATTTTCGCCGTGGTGATGTGGTTTGTATATTATATTTCCGTTACTACGGTCGGCACCTATGTGACAGACTGGACCAATGATGTGCTCTTTGGAGAGATTATCCCGCCTGCGATTGAAGGCTTCCTGGTAAGCGTGAACTGCGCGGCGTGGCTGCAGGGGCTGATCCTGGATGGTATTGTAGCAGGTGTGGGCGCGGTGCTGGGCTTCGTGCCTCAGATGCTGGTTCTGTTTATCTTCCTGGCGTTCCTGGAAGCCTGCGGTTATATGGCCCGTATTGCTTTTATTATGGATCGTATTTTCCGGAAATTCGGCCTGTCAGGAAAGTCCTTTATTCCGATGCTGATCGGCACCGGCTGCGGTGTGCCGGGCGTTATGGCGTCCCGAACCATTGAAAATGACCGCGACCGTAAAATGACAATTATGACGACTACTTTTATTCCCTGCGGCGCCAAGCTGCCGATTATCGCCCTGATTGCCGGCGCGATTTTTGACGGCGCTTCCTGGGTGGCTCCCAGCGCGTACTTTGTGGGAATTGCGGCAATTATCTGCTCCGGCATTATCTTAAAGAAAACGAAAATGTTCGCCGGAGATCCGGCGCCTTTCGTGATGGAGCTGCCTGCCTATCACTGGCCTACAGTGGGCAATGTGTTAAGAAGTATGTGGGAGAGAGGATGGTCCTTTATTAAAAAGGCCGGAACCGTTATCCTGCTGTCCACGATCGTCATCTGGTTCCTGTCCGGGTTCGGCTTTACAGAAAACGGCTTTGGCATGGTAGACGATCTGAGCCAGGGCCTGCTGGCCAATATCGGAAACGCAGTGGCGTGGATTTTTGCTCCGCTGGGCTGGGGCGACTGGAAGTCGGCTGTGGCTGCTGTGACCGGTTTGGTTGCAAAGGAAAATGTGGTAGGTACCTTCGGCATTTTGTATGGCTTTGCGGAAGTGGCAGAGGACGGCGTGGAAATCTGGGGAACGCTGGCAGCCAGCTTTACTGCTCCGGCGGCGTACTCCTTCCTGGTATTTAACCTGCTGTGCGCTCCCTGCTTCGCGGCTATTGGCGCGATCAAGCGTGAGATGAACAATGGGAAGTGGACCTGGTTTGCCATCGGTTATCAGACCATATTCGCCTATGCGGTTTCCCTGTGCGTATACCAGTTTGGCACCCTGCTTACTGGCGGCGGCTTCGGCATCGGCACTGCAGTGGCGATCGCCATCACCATCGTATTCCTTTACCTGCTGGTACGCCCCTATAAAGAGAGTGAAACTCTGAAGGTAAATGTGAAGAGAACTGCAAAGGCGTAAGAGCTGAAAAATCAAAAAGAGATGCAAGGGGATATGTTTATGAATCTTTCTACCTTCCTGGTAGGGCTGGCAGTGGTTATGCTGGCAGTCCTGGCAGTTAGAAGTATCCGGAAAGACCGGAAAAACGGAAAGGGGTGCGGCAGCTGCGGAGGCTGCGCCGGGTGCTCAGGCTGCGCCCATACCTGTTCCGGGACGGCGCATTCAGAAAAACATACAGGATATTAACCCTTTCTTTACAAAAAATAAGAAAGGAAAGCTGCCGGGAAATGGAGCCGTCTGTTCCCCGGCGGCTTTTCGCGTTTTATATCGGAGCGGTTCGCCGGCGCCGGTATGCCGGCTGATGCCGGGCCGGCGCCCTGCGCCAGGGCTGGCAGGCAAGCCCTGAAGCAGGAAAAATAGGAACTGCTGCAGCTGGCCTGCGGCAGAAGCAGATGAAAAGGAGGAAGAAACAGATGGGTTTATTGCAGGTAGGTTCTCTGACAGCGGGAATGGGGGAAAAGGTATCAGGTTATCTGCCGGTTCCGGGAACAGAAAATGAAATGCCGGTTACGCTGATTGGAGGGTGCAGGCCGGGGAAAACAGCGCTGATTACCGGAGGCATCCATAATGCGGAATATGTAGGCATCCAGGCGGCGATTCGCCTGGGACAGGAGCTGCAGCCAGAGTGGCTGGCGGGAAATGTGATTGTAGTGCCTCTGGTCAACCGGAGCGGCTTCTCGCACAGAACCATGAGTACGGTCTACGAGGACGAAAAAAATCTGAACCGGGAATTTCCCGGAGATGCCGGCGGGACGGCGGCGGAAAAAATATGTGCCGCTGTGGTGAAAGAGCTGCACAGCAAGGCAGACTACTATATCGACCTTCACTGCGGAGACGGCTATGAGGAGCTGATTCCCTATACTTATTTTTCAGCGGCGGCAGCCAGTGAGGTCAGCGCCCTTTCCCGGCAGATGGCATGCAGGACAGCCTGCCGCTATATCACAGGGTCTTCTCTGCTGACAGGCGGTTCTTATAACTATGCCGCTGCCTGCGGGATTCCCAGTATTTTGATTGAAAGAGGATGCCAGGGGAGATGGTCGGAGGCAGAGGTGGACGCAGATGTCCGGGATGTGCGGAATATTCTCCGATTCCTGGGCGTGCTGGAGGACGGCGGGCAGACGGTAGAATATTATCCCGGAGAAATCCGGGAGGTTCACTATATTAATGCGGCAGAAACCGGCTGCTGGTATCCCTGCTTCCATGCCGGAGACCAGGTAGGAGAGGGAGAGCTGCTGGGAGTGGTCAGAGATTTCTTTGGAAATGAGCTGGAAAGCTGCCGGGCTGTCTGCGATGGGGTTATCCTGTACCAGACGTCCAGCCTGAACGTGCTGGAGGGCGGCCCTATGATCGCCTACGGGGCGCTGGAAAGCCAGGAATAATGTTTGAGATATCCCAGAGAGAAGAGGGGAGAGGAATATCAGGCCCGCGGCCGGCTATTCCGCCCTTCTTCTCCTGGCTGTCGGCTGCATCAGCCTCTGAACGAAAACATATGTAAATGGAATTTGAATGGATATTCTGATTATACCTGTCTGAAATCCTCCCCGCAAGCCGCCCGGGGGGATATTTTTTTGCATATTCGCCGGTATCCTGCATCTTTGCGTTCCTTCCCGCCTGAGGGTATGGGCGCGTGAAAATATCGTACTCTCAGTTTATTGCAAAAAAGAAAAAAAATGTTGTAAAATAAAAGGAAGCAGAGAGGGGATGAGTGTGTGAAAATGATATTGCGTTACGCGGGGCCGTACAGGTGGAAGATCCTGGCGGCAATGACGGTGAAGTTTACAGGCTCTATGGCGGAGCTGCTGATTCCATGGCTGCTGTCGAAGCTGGTGGATGAAATTATCCCGCTGAAGGTTCCGTCGTGGATTTATCTGTTTGGCGGACTGATGCTTCTGGCCAGCCTGGGGGCCTGCATCCTGAATATCAGCGCCAACCGTCTGGCTTCTGAAGCGTCCAGGCGGATTACCCAGGACCTGAGAGATGATCTCTTCGTCAAAATGACCCAGATATCTGAGCGGCAGTTCCAGTCTGTTACACTTCCTTCCATGATTTCAAGAGTGACGACCGATTCTTATAATATTCATCAGTTCATTAATATGATGATGCGTATGGGTGTCAGGGCGCCGATTCTCACAGTGGGCGGGCTGATTATGAGCTTTGCCCTGGATCCGGTGCTGGCGCTGTCGATTGCAGTTTTGCTGCCCTTCATGGTTTTGCTGGTGGCGCTGGTTTACCGTTTTTCCCAGCCTATGTTTCTTCAGGCGCAGCGGCTGGCGGACGATATTGTCCGGGTAGTGCGGGACGACATTGCAGGCATTCGGGTGGTAAAGGCATTTGGCAAGGAGGGAGAAGAGGACAGGCGCTTTTTCCAGGCAAATGATGCGGCGGCCAGAAAGGATCAGCAGGCGGGGGCGGTAACGGCTGTCTTAAATCCGGGGATGAACTTTTTCCTGAACCTGGGTATGGTGCTGGCTGTGGTGCTGGGCGCTTACCGGGTAAACAGCGGCGCGACCCTGTCCGGGGAGTTGATCGCCATGCTTTCTTATATGACGCTGATTTTAAACGGAATGCTTTTCCTTTCCCGTTTTTTCCGCAGCTACGCGAAAGCGTCCGCATCTGCCAGCCGTATCCAGTCAGTGCTGGATCTGACGCCGGAATTTTCCCTGGCAGAAAAAGAAGGAGAAAAAGAGAGGCTGTATGCCGGGAATGAAACGAAAGAGCCGCTGCATTCCGGCAGCCCCCATATTGTTTTTGAGGACGTCAGCTTTTCCTACCGGAAGGGAGGAATCCCGGATCTGTCCCACATCAGCTTTTCCATCAGACGGGGCGAGACGCTGGGGATTATCGGGCCTACCGGCTCCGGAAAGACAACGGTCATCAATCTTCTGACCCGTTTCTTTCCGCCGGACAGCGGGCGGATCCTGATCAATGGCCGGGATATCCAGGAAATGGGAGAAAAGGAGCTGCGAAAACAGTTTGGCGCGGCTTTGCAGAAGGATTATCTTTTCCAGGACTCCATGGAAGGAAATATCCGTCTGGGCCGCCAGATCAGCCAGGAGCAGATCCGTCAGGCGCTCCGGGTGGCTCAGGCGGAAGCGTTTGCTATGGAAAAGGGAATGGGAGAAACGCTGAATATCCGGGGCGCCAATTTAAGCGGCGGCCAGAAGCAGCGGATTATGCTGGCCAGGGCGCTGGCCGGGCAGCCTGATATCCTGATTTTGGATGATTCCTCCAGCGCGCTGGACTATGCCACAGACGCCCGGTTCCGGGCGGCGCTGACGGCTTGGAAGGGGGAGAGCACTGTGATTATGATCGCCCAGCGGATCAGCTCTATTATGCATGCAGAGCAGATCATGGTGCTGGATGAAGGGAAAATCGTTGGCCTGGGCGCCCATGAGGAGCTGCTGAAGAGCTGTCCTCTTTACAGAGAAATGTATCAGATCCAGATGGGGGAGGGGATAGAATGAAACGGATGCTTTCCTATATAAAACCGGTGTGGCCGGGCGTACTGCTGGCTGTGCTGCTGTCCCTGGGCGGAAATGGGGCTGCCCTGCTGGGCCCCAGATATTCCGGACTGGCCATCGACTGCATCAGCGCAGGAGCGGGACAGGTAGACATTCCCAGAGCGCTGGGCTATGCCGGGCTGATGGCTGCCTGCTATGGGATCTCCTTTCTGCTGACTTTTTTGCTGTCGGTGCTGATGCTTTATATCTCCCGCAGCGTAGTGACCAGAATGCGGCAGGATGTGTTTGAAAAGCTGATGACGCTGCCGGCCTATTATTTTGACACCCATCCGGCGGGGGATATTATCAGCCGGATCTCCTATGATATTGACCTGCTAAACACCTCTATTTCCACAGATGTGGTGACGGTCTGCTCCAGCGTTATTTCAGTAGTGGGGGCGCTGGTGATGATGCTGTCGATTTCGCCGCCGCTGATTCTGGTATTCTGTATTACGCTCCCGATTACGATTCAGATTACCCGCCGGCGCACCCGGGTGGTAAAGCCGCTGTTTCGGGTGCGTTCCCGGAAAAATGGAGAGCTGAACAGCTTCGCGGAGGAAAATCTGACTGGCATGGATACGCTGAAGATTTACTGCCAGGAGGAAAATACCTCGGAAAAATTCAGGGGAGTCAATCGGGCGGCGGCCGATGCAGCCTATGAGGCGGAATATATGGCGGCGATGATGGGGCCTTCTGTCAATCTGATGAACAATGTATCAATTACCCTGGTCAGTATGTTCGGCGCCCTGCTGTTCCTGGGAGGCAGGATTACCCTGGGCAGTATTTCCTCCTTTATTTTGTATTCCAGGAAGTTTTCCGGCCCGATTAATGAAGCGGCAAACATGCTCAGTGAATTTCAGTCCTATATGGCGGCGGCAGAGCGGATTTTCAGCCTGCTGGATGAGGAGCCGGAGCGGGATATCCCGGAAGCGGGCAGGCCGGGGGAGATCAGAGGACAGGTGGATTTCGTCCATGTGAATTTTGGCTACCAGCCGGAACAGCCGGTGCTGAAGGATTTCTGCTTCCGGGCGGAGCCGGGCCAGGTGACGGCTATCGTAGGTCCTACCGTGGCAGGGAAAACCACGATTATTAATCTGTTAATGCGGTTTTATGATCCCCAGAGCGGGCAGATTCTGCTGGACGGAACTGATATCCGGACATACCGGCGGACGGAGCTGCGCAAAAGGCTGGCCATGGTTCTTCAGGACAGCTGGCTCTTCC
>CALWQE010000263.1 GCA_944383605.1 uncultured Lachnospiraceae bacterium | reverse complement strand
GTGGCCATCGGGAAGATCGACAATCAGGAAGTGGACTTCATCGCCACCACTGCTGACGACAAACTCTATATCCAGGTGACGGAATCTATGCAGAGCGAAGATGTCCGCAAGCGGGAGCTTGCTCCGCTGCAAAAGATCCGGGACAATTACGAAAAGATCGTGCTGTCCCTTGAACCTGAGCTGGACGCCTCCTATGATGGTATCAAGTCCCTGAACCTTGTGGACTGGCTGCTGGGCGTCTGATCGCCAGCAAAAACAATGATTATATTTTTAAAAGAATAATTAAGCAACGCAAGGCCCCGAAAGCCCTATCATTACGATTTTTCGCAGTTATAAGGTTTCCGGGGCCTTTTTCTGTTTTCAGGAGAAAGTATGTATACTCTGAACAACGGCGGGCATTGCATTACATAGCCTGCAGCCGCTCCAGCAGATCAGTCCGGCTCTCGTGATGGATCTGAATCTGGCGGAGGGCTTCATTTACGTCCCCGTTGAAGGAGGCGCCCAGGGCTGGCCTGGAAAAATCAATCTGTATCCCGGATATCCGTTTTTCCCAGCTGGTAATACGGGCATACAGCTCTGTATAATGGCCGGCGTCTGTCAGATCCTGGAGAAAGCGTTTGGAAACCTTGGGGATCATATCCCAACTGCCGTACAGCTTCATAACCGCGTTGTCAATCTGATCCATAGTGATTGGATTGCCTGCCTGTTCATGAGCAGCCATGATTCCGATGATATCAGGAAAATCACTCTGGTATTTCCGGGCGGAACGAAGATTTGCGGCGATGAGATATTCAGCCCGGAGGGTTTTTACGATCAGAACATTGGAATAAATGTGGTGATGGACAGCGTACCGGAGCATTTCCGGGGAATAAGGATGGGAGGTGGGAAAATCCAGATTCATCCATTCTTCGGGCAGACGGAGGCTGTGGGCCGTTTCTCTGACGGCGCTTCCCAGCGAGGCCTGGCCGCACAGAATTGCATCAATATAAGAATGAATATTCCGGAACCCATAGTTGAGCAGGACGGCGCCGCTGCCGGTGATCACCAGCTCTGCCAGAGCAGAATGCGGCGTCTGTCTGCTGTAGATATCTGCCAGTTTCTGGAGCGCAGCTTCCAGACCGGTCCGCGTAAAAATATGCATAGGGTCAAACGACATTGCGCACCTCTCTTTCTGCGATGTTAAAACGCCTAAATTCTGACAGGGAAGTTTTTGCTGCATAAGCCATGTCCTGATCGCTGCCTTCTGTGGCAGACAGACTCAGTATGCCGAAGGGGTAAATGGTTTCGGACAGCCTGCAGCGGCGCAGGTCTTCATAGTCTTCACACAGAGGAATGCGGTTCAGCCTGCTGATATGGTCGATCATGGCCAGCAGGTAGAGGCATTCGGGATACCATTTTTTCTGGTAATAGAGACTCACCAGATCCTGTCCCAGAGCTTCGGCAAGAAAGGGAATGTCTCCCAGCTCTCTGAGCCTGCGGCGGATATTGCTCCGGTAGAGCTCGAAGCTGGCTCGCCTGTCTGCAGACACAGATTTATGGGGATCGGCGGCGGGAGCCAGCAGCGTCTCCATGGAGACGTCCAGAGCTACGGCCAGCCGGCGGACGGTTTTTGCACTGCACTGTTCCAGATGGGTTCTGCCATTGCAGATATCGTTTAGAGTGGTGTAAGGAATACCGGAGGACTTGGCCAGCCGGTAGATGGAAATATTTTTTTCCTTCATAATTTCCTGAATCACAGTGGTTCACCTGCCTTTCCTGTTAGACAAAACGCTCTGCGGGATCATAATATATGCCATTATATCGGTGCACCGATATAATGTCAAGAATAACCGTACTATATCAGATTTTGTTATACAAAAGCAGCGGATTGTGATATACTGTAAAAAAGATCATGCAGGAGGAATCTACCGATGAAGAGAGCGATATGGGGTTATCAGATTAGAGAAGTAGATGATGCAATGGAAGTGCTGATGAATCATAACACTTCCCTGACGCAGCAGAACGGACAGCTGGAGGAGGACGTGAAGGAACTGCGGGAGCGCCTGAAAGCTCTTCAAACCGAGCAGGAGGCCAACAACAGTGCATGCAGGCGCCTGGAAGAGGAAAAAGCGGCTCTGGAGCGGGAACTGGAGCAGGAACGGAATCAGCAGACAGACTGGAAGACGGCCGCCCGCAGGGAGGAAGGAGAAAAGACCAGCTGGAAAACAGAAGCAGAAAAATGGAAGGCTGAAACAGAAAAATGGAAAGCCGGCGCGAAACAGTGGGAGGCTGAGGCACAAAAGCAGAAAGCAGATACGGAACAGTGGATGGCCGAGGCGCAAAAACGGAAGACGGACGCAGAACGGTGGATGACTGAGGCGCAAAAACGGAAAGCCGATATGGAACAGTGGATAGCCGAAGCAGAAAGACGGAGGACGGACGCGGAGAAATGGATGGCTGAGGCAGAGCGGGTTAAGTCCACCGCGGGCATCTCAGAAACAGAGGCCGCAGAAATCAAGGAAGAAGCGGAAAAGTGGAAGGCCGAGGCAGAGATGTGGAAGGCTGAGGCGGAAGCGGCCCGGACGAAGGCAGCCGGGGATGGCGATCGCAGGCTGGATGAAATCAGTGAGATCTGCCAGATGGCTTACGCAGATATCCTGGCAGCCCGGCGGTCATCCAGGGACAGGATGGAGAAAACCGTCAGTGCGTTTGTGGAAAAATGGACGGACGCACAGCGGCAGATGGACGATACGCTGGAACAGATGAATCATTCCAGAATCAAAGCCAGAGATCGCTTTATTGAAAT
>CALWQE010000262.1 GCA_944383605.1 uncultured Lachnospiraceae bacterium | reverse complement strand
CTCTATGCTTCGGACAGGCGACATATATCAGACCTCTGTATGCCCTCTGTGCCGGGTGATGCGCCGGGAACTGAAGAAGCGGAATATCCCCCGGCTGAAGGTGGTGTATTCGGAAGAGCCGCCTGTCAAAACGGGGAGCGCCGTTCCCGGCAGTATTTCCTTCGTGCCTCCGGCGGCAGGGCTGCTGATGGCGGGGCAGGTGATCCGGGATCTTCTGGAACGGTGACGGCGGAGGCCGCCGGCCTTTCCATCAGATGGGAGAAGGTTCCCGGTCTGTTACTTGACCAGATCAGCGGTTTTCCCCTCTGTATAGGCGATCAAATCCTCCGGGCGGATGCACAGCTGCATTCCCCGCATTCCGGCGCTGACATAAATCCGGTCGAAGAGGATGGCGGTTTCGTCAAGAAAGGTGGGGTATTTTTTCTTCATGCCGATGGGAGAGCAGCCGCCCCGGATATATCCGGTCAATCCCTGCAGCTCCCGGACATGGATCATTTCGATTTTCTTATCGCCGGTCAGGACAGCGGCTTTTTTCAGGTCCAGTTCTTCTGCCACGGGGATACAGAATACCATAATCCCCTTTTTTTCTCCCCTGGCCACCAGGGTTTTGAACACCTGCTCCGGCGGGAGTCCCAGCTTATCCGCAGCATGGACGCCGGATAAATCCTGTTCGTCCACCTCATAGGACTGAACGGAAAAGGGGACGCCGGCCTGAGTGAGAAGCCGCATAGCATTTGTTGTTTTCTGAGACATGGCAACCTCCATTGGTATATTTGAATATCCGGAAAGCCTTCTGCCTTCCGGTGGGCAGGGCGGTCAGGAAGCAGCAGCTTCCCGGGATATTTTAACGCAAAGACCAGGGAGAGTCAAAGGATTTCATGGCTTTTTTCTTTTTTCAGTCGAATTTTTCCGTAAAATATAGTATGATGATAGAAGTGAAGAGATAACTGGCGTCGGATGAAAGCTTGGTGATAGAGTGAGAGAATATTTGAAAAAAATAGCCAGAGGCGATATCCCCCAGCCGGAGGTCAGGCTGGAAATCCATCCGGAGGAAGTGACGGAAAGCAGGCCATGCGGGAAGGCGGTAAATGGTACGATACATCTGGTCAGCGCGGGAGGCGTACCGATGAAGGGGATCGTCTATTCGTCTGATTACAGAGTGGAGCTGAAGGAAAATCAGTTTGCGGGAACCGGCGCGGCTTTGGAATACCAGATCCGGGAGAGCGATACCGGGGAGGAGGGCTGTATCCGGGGCAGGTTTCATATCGTATGCACCGGCGGGGAATATGACCTGCCTTATCAGTTTACTTTTTCGCAGGCTTCTGCCGCTGACGGTTCTTTTGAAACGCTGGAGCAGTTTGTTTCTTATGCCGCGGGAAACCGGGATGAGGCGCTGCGGATTTTTGATTCGGAGCGGTTTGCTGCCCTGCCCTTTATGCAGGATCTGGGGCTGGTCTGCCTGTATGACGGGCTGCGGGCCCAGAATGACCGTCAGCTGGGAATGGAGGAATTTCTGACAGCTGCGGGCGGAAAGAAAAAGGTGACGCTGGAGCTGCTGGATCAGGAACGAAACTATCGGTTTCAGGATCAGGAGGAGACAGAGGATGGCATCCAGCTGCGGCGGGATGGCTGGGGCTACCTGAAGCTGACGGTGAAGGCCGAGGGAGATTTTATCCGTTTGGAGAAGCGGGTTCTGACAGACAGAGATTTTACCGGAGACAGAGCCAGGCTTTCCTACCGGATCGCAGGCAGCCTCCTTCATCAGGGGAAAAATCTGGGCCGGATCGTGCTGGCGTCGCCGCTGGATACGTTTACGGTTCCTGTGACGGTCTGGAAGGGGAAAAGCGATCCGAATACGGCAAACAGGAGAAAGGCAGAAATTTCTTACATGAAGCTTTTCCTGACGGAGGCCGGCATTCCGTTTTTCAGACAGAGGGAAAGCCGGGACGGAGGGATGAACGCTTATCAGAAGCTAAAGGGAGCTTACAGCAGGATTCCGGAGGAGAGCCCGCTGTATATACGGGCTACGCTGATGCAGGCTGCCGCCGCTGCCAGCCATGAGCCGGAAGAAGGAAAAAGGCTGCTGGAGCTGGCGACAGGCAGGGTGCAGGAGAGGCGGATGGAGGAGCCGGGCAATTATTGTCTCTATCTGTATGGAAAATCATTGCTGGGCGAACCGGAAGGGAGCCGGGCTGCACTGTCTGCCGTTTTAAAGAAATATGACAGCGATCAGACAGAGGATCCGGCGATTCTGATTCTGCTGGCGCTGACAGACCGGCTTCGTTCGGGGCATCCTGCCCTGCGGTGGGAGAAGATCAGGGAATATTACCGCCGGGGCGTCCGCAGCCCATGGCTGTATCTGGCAGCCTTTCAGGCGCTGCGGGAGGACAGCCGCCTGCTGCTGGAGCTGGACGGCTTTACGCTGGCTGTGCTGTATTTTGGCATGAAAAAGGGATTGATGACCCGCAGGCTGGCGGAGCAGACAGCGGAACTGGCAGCCGGCCTGAAGAATCCGTCTGCCCAGGCTCTGTTTCTGTTAAAGACGCTGTACGGCCGCTTCCAGAGTGAAAATTTGCTGTATGGCGTATGCAGCCTTCTCATCAGAGGGGAGCGGCGGGAAAAGGAATGGTTTCCCTTTTACGCAGAGGGAGTCAGGCGCGGCCTGAAGCTGACCCGGCTGTATGATTATTATTTATATACGATGCCGGAGGATCTGGGAGAGCCGCTGCCCAGGCCGGTGCTGCTGTATTTTTCTTACCAGCAGGCCGCAGGCTGGGAGACCAGGGCCCGTCTGTACCGGAATATTCTTACCTATAAAGATCAGATTCCGGATATTTATCAGTCTTATGAAAAAGAAATGGAAGGCTTCGCCATAGACCAGATGCTCCAGGGAAGGATCAGCAGGGAGCTGGCGGAGCTTTACAGCCGTCTGATCTATCCGGAGATGGTGGACCGGCGGGCGGGCGGAATTTTCCCGGATCTGATCTGCGCCAGGGAGTTTACCTGCAGCCGGAAGGAAATGACTCATGGGATTCTCTGTTATGAGGAAAGAAAAACTGAGATCCGCTTCCGGATCCATGAGGGAAAGGCTTTTGTGCCGGTGTATGGGGAGCATTTCCGGCTGATTCTCCAGGATGGCTGCAAAAACCGGTATGTCAGTATTCCTTACCGGCTGGAGCCGCTGGCCAGGCGGCGGGACAGCCTGCTGGCAGCCTGCTGGCAGGCGGAGCCGGAGCATCCGGAATATTTTTACGCCAGGCTGTGGGAGATTCAGGAGAAGGAAAGGGTTTGCAAGGAGGATATGGCGGTTCTGGAGCGGGGACTGGCGGAAAAAAATCTCCGTCCGCTTTTTAGCCGGAAGCTGGCGGGGGCGGGAATCCGGTATTATCTGGAGGCTCCTTCCCAGGAAAACTGCGACCATTTCCTTCAGGTAATCTCACCGGCCGGACTGGATAAAAAATCCAGAAAACTTTTACTTGAACTTTTGATTACAAAAGGGTATTATGAAGAAGCTTATGGAATCGTGGAAACATATGGATGCCGGGACGTCCGGCCCGGCGGGCTGCTGAAGCTGTGCCATTATATGATCGCCAGATACGGGGAAGGGGACGGTTATCTGCTCCGGCTGGCCGGTTATCTGTTTTCGGAGGACAGGCTGGATCAGGTGGTTCTGGAGTATCTTTGCCAGTATTATAATGGCAGCAGCGAGCAGATGTACGGAATCCTGATGGCCGCGCAAAAAGCCCGCGTTCATCTGTGGGATCTGCCGGAACGTCTGCTGGCCCAGCTGATCTTTGTCCACAGCAGCCGCTGGCTGGATCCGGTATTCGCCATTTACCGGCAGCAGGGACAGATGGACGATGTGCTGCGGGACGCTTATTTTGCGGTAAAGGCCTGGGGCTGCATCCAGGAGAAGGAAGAGCTGGAACCGCAGACGGCGGGCTTTATGGAAGACAGGCTGATGGATCCGGAAGAGACCCGGCGCCCCGGCCTGCTGGAAGCTTTGGCTATGACCCGGTATTATGCGGGCCTGCCTCAGCTGAGCCAGCGGCAGGAGGATTGCTGCCGCCAGTATCTGGAGAGATTGGCCGGGAAAGGGCTGGTTTTTGCCCATTTGCCCCGGCTGGCCCGCAGAACCGGCTGCCTTCCCTGGCTGTGGCACAGGTATTATGTGGAGCATCAGGCTTCGGAGGATACAGACGTCTGGATCCGGCTGCGGATTACGCCAGGCGGCAGAGAGGCTGTCAGCGGGAAGATGATCCATATGATGAAGGGAATTTTCATCTACGAAGTCATTCTGTTCTACGGAGAGAAGGCGGAGTATGATATTTATGAGAACGGGAAGGAAGAGACGGCTGTTTCCGGCATGATTATGGCGGACGCCGGAGGGGCAGAGCAGGAAAGAGATGGAAGCGCTGTCCTTTCCCGGTACCAGGCGCTGAACCGAATGCTGGAGATGGAGGCGGCCCGGGAACCGGAGCTGCCCCAGGCTATGATAGATTACGGAAAGAAAGGGGAACTGACCCAACGGCTGTTCCACCTGATGGAGTAAGGAGGCATCCATGAAAAACTGGTGTTTGGGAATTGACTTGTGCGATGACTACAGCCAGATCAGTTATTATAATCGAAAAACAGCCAGTGCCGAGGCGGTCGCAGCCGGTCAGGATGACCGTTTTTGCCTGATTCCGACCATTCTGTGCAAGAAGAAGGGGACAGATCAGTGGTTTATTGGTCAGGATGCCTACCGCCATGCTATGGATGGAGAAGGGACAATCATTGACAACCTGATCAGCATGGCAATTAAAGCGGGAACAGCCACGGTGGAAGAGCGGAAATATACAGCTCTGGAGCTGCTGGAACGATATATTGGAAAGCTGCTGGAGATGATCCTGGCGGACGAGGATTCACGGATTATCCAGCTGGTCTTTACTGTCCAGAAGCTGGAGTCGGGGCTGATGGATCTGCTGGTGAAGGCTGGAGACAGCCTCCATATTTCCAGAGAGGCGATACATATTGTAAGCCATACGGAGGCTTATCTGTATTATGTGCTCAGCCATAACGGCAGCCGGCCTCAGAATACCAGCTGTCTGTTTGACCTGACGGAATCCGGCTTCCATTATTATGAAATGCGGATGGCGCGCAGCCGGACTCCTCAGGTGATCGAGGGAATCCACGAGGAGCTGGAGGAGGGCTTCAGCCTGGATATCCTGGAATATGAATCCGGGATGAAGCTGGCGGACACGATTGTCTGCGCCTGCGCCCAGCGGCTGATGGGAAAGAAAGTGATCCATTCTGTTTATCTGACGGGAAAAGGATTTGAGCAGACGGAGTGGGCGGGAAGCTTTCTGAAAATGGTCTGCGCCGGGAGAAAGGTGTACGCGGGACAGAATCTGTTTGCCCAGGGCGCCGCTTTTATTGCCTGGGATCATACCAGGCCCCGGTCTGCCTATCCTTATGTCCGCCCGGCTTTTCAGCATCTCATAGGGCCGGGCCGCATCCCTTTCTTCCAGCCGGCGGCAAAACTGCTCCAGTTCCTCTTTGCTGTAATAATCCGACGCCTGCATAATCATCAGCAGCATCTGG
>CALWQE010000261.1 GCA_944383605.1 uncultured Lachnospiraceae bacterium | reverse complement strand
GGTATCCAGCAGATTGAAGTCCTGAAACACAAATCCTAAATTCTCCCGCCGGAACGGGGCAAGGGATTTTGCCTTTATCTCGGTAATGTCTGTTCCCCCCAGATAGATGTGGCCTGCGCTCACCGTGTCAATGGTGGAGATACAGTTGAGAAGGGTTGTTTTCCCGGAGCCGGACGCTCCCATAATTCCCAGAAATTCACCTGCTTCTACGGAAAAGCTAATATCCTGAATGGCTTTTGTGAGGTTTCCCCCGTTGCCGTAAATTTTTTGAATATGCTCCAATTTCAAAATCGGTTCCATCTGTCCTCCTGCCTTTCTAAATTTTCCATACCCTTATTGTAATCTGTATTCACGCCCTTTTGTATCAGGTTTTCTTACGCGGTTCTTACAAAAATGTAAGAAGCGCAGAGCCTGTCAGCCCCGCGCCCCGGTCACAAAATCGTTCATATGGAAAGTAAGAGAAATGGTGGTTCCTTCTCCTTTTGAACTTGCTGAAATACCGATTCCCAGCTTGTCGCAAAGCCGCCTGCAAAGGTAGAGGCCAATCCCGGTAGAGCTATGGATTGTCCGTCCGTTTTGTCCGGTAAACCCTTTCTCGAAAATACGGGGCAGATCACTTTCTGGTATGCCGATGCCATTGTCTGCAATAGACAGGATCATGCTGTCATTTTCTTTGACGGCAAAAAAATGTAAAAGCGGCCGGCTTGTACGGTATTTTACTGCATTGCTGATCAGCTGGTCTAAAATAAAACGCAGCCACTTATCATCCGAATAAATGCTGTACTCCACATTCTCCGCGGTAACAGCCACATTGTTTTGACGCAGCAGATTTTTGACTTCATGTATCCATTGCTCAATGTATTCTTTATATTCCTGCCGCTCCCTCTGTATCTGGCCGATGTGTTCCAGCATGGATTTTTCGGACAGCTTCATCATCTGGCAGAAAACCCGGTCGTCAGCCCGTTCCGGCTCCGGGATGATTTCCGGCAGCAAATACCGTTCCTCCAGCTTCTCCGTCATATCCAGCAATTGATCCAGATATTTTTTCCGGGAATAGCAGAACAGCAGCAGACAGGAAACAAGGATCATCAGCCAGACAGCAAGGACGAACAGGACAGTCTGAATCCCATTCCCGCCTGCGATCAAAAACAAGGCAAGGGCAAGCATACCCAGCAGATTGATGAAAATGACGGGCAGCTGGTTTTTCCAATATTGCCTGCCGCTCATAATGTGTACCCCTGTCTGTGCTTTGTTTTGATAAAGCCGGTCAGCCCAATGGACGCCAGTTTTTCACGGATACGGGAGATATTCACACTCAAGGCGTTATCGTCCACTTAAAGCTGATTGTCCCAGAGAAAATCCACAATATCACCGCGGGGGCATATTTTCCCTGCGTTCTTAAAAAGATAGTAAAGAATTTTCAGTTCGTTTTTCGTCAAATCTGCTTTCTGGCCGTTATATTCGATAAAGCTGCTCTCCAAATGTAAAACAGCCCCGTTCCATGTGAGTGTTTCGGATTGCCCGGACCCATACGCCCGCCGCAGCAGGGAGGCGATTTTGGCAAGCAGGATTGCTGTGTGATAGGGCTTTGTAATAAAAGCGTCTCCGCCCAGCATAATACTGTTCAGTTCATCCATATCTGTATTGCTGCCTGTCACAAACACAATGGGAATATCGGAGAAACTGCGGATTTGTGAACAGATTTCAAAGCCGCTGTTTCCCGGCAGTTTGATATCCAGCAAGACAAGATGGGGCGCAAATGCCTGGAACTTTTCCATTATTCTTGAAAAGTCAGTTACAGCGTCAGCCTCATATCCATTGCCCGACAAAAGGGTTTTTAACTGTGCCTGTATCGTATCATCATCTTCAATAATCAGTATTTTCTATTTCATCACTGCTATTTTCCTTTTTCCGCGTTACTTTCCATCCGCAATGCGAAAAGGAGCAGCCCTTTCAGACTGCTCCTTTCCACAGGAATGTCCATCATACAGCAGAACATCCAAACGGATGCCGGTGGCCGGACTCGAACCGGCATGGATTTCTCCGCATGATTTTGAGTCATGTGCGTCTGCCAATTCCGCCACACCGGCCTGTCTGCCGGGAAAACCGTCCTTTCCCGGCCTGTTAATCATATCATTCCAGTTGGGTTTTGTCAATAGGCGGTTTGCAAGACTTCCGGCCCTATCCCCTGCCCCACATCAGCATATGATGTTCGAAATATGGCGTCAGCCTTCCGCTTTCCTTCAGCCATGTCAGATAAGAGCGAACCGCGCTTCCCACCAGGGCATGCTGCTGAAAGTTCATTTCCATTCCATAATCAGAAAACAGGTGGCTTAACAGCTCTTCAAAGGTTTTCGGCTCTTTGCACAGCGCTTCGATATGATCGCCTACCCGGCGGACATGATCTATATTATACTGGGCCAGGGAAGCGATCTCCTCTGCCGCCTCTGCATGGGAGGGGACAAACAGCCTGGCCTCCATCTGCTTTACCGTCTCCAGGGTAGACAGATAGGCTCCTACATCATATAAAAAGCCGATCTGATATTTCTCCAGCGTTTCCTTACTGGAAAGGCAGTCTGCCAGATAGACCACATCGTCCGGCGTCCGCAGCCCCGCCATGTCAAAGGAATGGCCTGGCAGCGGGATCAGGCTAAAACCCTCGGGCAGGCAGCTGTCTGTCAGCTCCTCTGCGCCGCTGCCCTGAGCCATCAGAAATTTGTGGCGCAGCTCCTTCGGCGGGCAGCCGCCGTACAGAAAAGCAGGCTCCAGCACCGGATGGCAGGTAAAATCCCTTTCGATTCCCGGCGCATAGATCCGGCAGCCCGTCTGCTTCTGAAGATACTGGTTGCCTCCGATATGATCCGCGTGGGAATGGGTGTTGTAAATGGCAGTCAGCTTCCATCCTCTTTCCTCCAGGATACGCCGGACTTTTTTCCCCGCGTCCTTGTCATTGCCGCTGTCAATCAGGCAGACCTCCGTCTCATTGAGCCTGACCAGCCCGATTTTTGCCGGGCACTGAATATAATAGCTGTTTCCTCCTGCCTGTATGCATTCATACATAATTGAAGTCCCCCTCTCTTTTTTCCAATCCTCCTGCCTGCCCATAACCGGGATTCCGTCAGGGGATCAGGCTGGCATCAAATACCGCTTTCGCGATCGGCCCTGCATTGGTTCCTCCGGAGCCGCCCTCCTCCAGCACAATGGCAATGGCTACAGCCGGGTTTTCCGCCGGCGCGAAGCCGACAAACCAGGCGTTTGTCTCATTGTCGCCCCCGGTCTGGGCAGAACCGGTTTTGGCCGCCGCCTGATATGCGTCAGACTGGACGGAGCCTGCTGTCCCGTTGGTCACGACCCCTTCCATCATGCCGCTGATTATGGCGGCCTCCCGTTCGGTCATAATCTGTGCAGAAGACGGAGAGCTGTATTCTGCGATGGTATTTCCATTGCTGTCTGTCAGCCGTTCCAGCACATAGGGCGTACACATCGTTCCATTGTTGGCGATGGCGGAAACGATCATGGCCATGTGAAGGGGCGTCACCAGCGTTTCCCCCTGGCCGAATACCGTCTGCGCTGTCTGAAATACAGAATCACTGAGATCCAGGGTAAAGCTGCTTTTGCTCACCGGCAGTTCAAAATCAATCTGCTGGTTAAAGCCTGCCGCCTCACAGGTCTCCCGGAAGGATTCCCGATCCAGAGCCAGGCCCATTTCGATAAACGCGCCGTTGCAGGACAGCTCCAGCGCCCGCTGGGCGTCCACATCCCCGTGGGCGGAACCGCCGGAACAGCCGATTGTGGTTCCGCCTACCTCGATAGAACCGCTGCAGTGATAGGAAAACGACTGCCAGCTGTCCGGGTTTTCCCGGATATATTCCAGCAGCGTCAGCAGCTTGAAGACAGAGCCGGGCGAATACAGCCCCTGAGCGGCTTTATTCAGCAGATTGGTATTGGAATCATCTGCGATAATATCTTCATAAGTCTGATTGATGGTATTCGGATCAAAATCCGGGGTGGATACCATAGCCAGCACCCGCCCGGTATCCGGCTCCAGCACCACCGCTGCCCCGGTATATCCCCGCATAGCGTCAGAAAGCGTCTGCTGCAGGTTCAGGTTCAGCGTTGTGGTCACGCTGTCTCCCTCATTCTTTTCTCCCATCAGCTCATTATAAATCTGTTCTGTCGCAGGCAGGCTGCAGTGAAGCAGCAGTTCATTGGCCACAGATTCGATGCCGGTCGTTCCTCTGGTGGAGTAGCCTACTGTCTGGGCGAACAGATTTCCGTAAGGATAATACCGGCTTTCCTCTCCTGTTTCATCGGTCTGGGTCATGGCCAGCACATCGCCTTCGCTGGAAAGGATGCTTCCCCGGCGGATCCGTTCGGCCTGCCGGTCAATTCGGGCTGAATTATAAGGATTGCTGGCGACTTCTTCTCCCTCTGTTATCAGAAAATAACTGTAATATCCGATCAGGACGCAGAACAGCAGTACAAACAGGTAGGCAATCTGCAGGATCTGCCGGTTCTGGCTCCGTTTCTTTTTCACTGGCTTATCTTCTTTCCTCTTCAACCTTCTCATCCTCTCTCTGTTTCATGATGTACAGTCCCTGCATCACGCCCAGCAGGATAAAGGTGCGTAATACAGAGCTGCCGCCGTAGCTGACAAAAGGCAGGGTGATTCCGGTAGAAGGCAGCAGTTTGAGCACGCCGCTTACGTTAAGGAATACCTGTACGCCGTAAACCGCCGCCAGGCCGAAGGCTACCACCTTCAGGAAGGTCTGCTTCATCCAGGTAGCGATCCACAGAAATGAAATTAATGTGCCCAGGCAGACCAGCAGCAGGCCGATGGCAAAGATCGCGCCCATTTCCTCGGCGATGGCGGAAAAGATAAAATCCTTTGACGGCACCGGAATCTTATAGGGCATCCCCTGGGACAGTCCGCTGCCCAGCCAGCCGCCGCTGGCCACTGCAAAGAGGGACTGGGCGATCTGCCACCCGCTTCCGGTAATATCTGCCCAGGGATCCAGCCATGCCTCTACGCGGGTCTGCACATGGGAGAAAAGATAAAATCCCGCTGCGGCGGCTCCCGCACCCAGCCCCAGACCGGCCAGCACATAGCGGAACCGTTCCGTAGCCACATAGACGATCAGCACATAGGCCATATAAAAAATCAGCGCCGCTCCCAGATCCCGGCAGAGCACCAGCAGCAGCACATGAA
>CALWQE010000260.1 GCA_944383605.1 uncultured Lachnospiraceae bacterium | reverse complement strand
TAGATAAAATCCTGTCCCTGGGTGGAGTTCAGCGCGTCCATAATATAGGTTTCCAGTATCCCGTCCTTTGCCCAGCCCACAGGATTGTATTCGTACCGGCTCATATATTCAATAGGCGTGAAGGTATCAAATCCCAGCTGGGAAAATATAATATGCCGGTCATAAAACGTACCGTCGTTATTATGAATGGCATGGGCGGTGAAATCCAGCTTTTTCATAATATAGCTGATGCTCTCACAGGTGGTTTCCTTCAGCACCGTTTTGTAGGGATATTCTCCCGGCCCAAAGAAATCCAGGTTCATGCCGGTCAGTACCTCAAACTCCGTATTGGCCGTACCGGCGCCTACCGATGGCACAAACATGTATCCGCCGGAATATTCTTCCCGCAGCCGCCGGAAATTGGGAATCGGATCCTTGGAGCAGACCAGTCCTTTTACCGTAAGCGGGTCGAAAAAGGACTCCAGCTGGATCATGATAATATTGGGAAACTCCGTTTCCTTCCGCTCTGCCCCGCCTGTTTCCTCTTCCAAAGAACCGTCCGGAGCGTCTTCCTGGCCGTCTCCATAATCCTCCTTCTCGATTTCCTCCGACTCAATTCTGACAATCACCTCCGGCGCGTACTCATCCGGCTTGGAAATACCCGTATTCAGCAGGCTGCTGCCGAAACAGTATACGAAGCCATATTCATGGTAAGCGTCTGCCAGGTTGCCGAAATTACGGGCAAATATTCCCGTCTCCATTCCCAGAGCCGTTGCCCCGTAGGCAGCAAGGCAAAGAATGGCCATGGAAACCAGTATCCTGACATGATGGATTTTCCCCTCGTATCTGGGCGCCCTGAGAAAGATCCAGACGCCGGCCGCGCCGGCCAGCCCCGCCGCGGCCAGAGCCAGCATGATCTGATACCAGGACACATATTTATCCAGCATATTCAGCGCATACTTTACCAGCTTCAGATCCACTGCCGTAAAAGGGGTGGTGCGGAAGGTCAGCAGGGCAAAATCCGCAATCCCGGCAGCCGCCCATACCAGGGAAACCAGAAAAAGAACGAAGAACCGCCGCCGGAATAAAAGGGAGGGCATCATCGTCAGAAAAATCACGGCCGTCCCATACAGCAGGATATGGGGCCTGGTAATAAGGAACGCCAGCAGCCCTGTCAGCGACCGTCTGCTCAGCAGTTCTATCAATAGATTTAATAACAGGGCCAGAAGCCCGCAGGTCAATACATAGCTTTGCTTTAATCGTTTCATGCCCCTTATTCTAACACCAATGCTTTATTTGCACAAGTAACAGTTCAGCCATACCGAAAAGAAAAAATGCCGCAATTTCTTTTCGATTTCGTCCTTTTCCTATATAATGTAGATAATGGGTCTCTGGCCCGGATTCAAAATAGAATCAGGAAAGGAATTAAACTATGAAACATCTGGTAATCGCTGAAAAGCCCTCTGCCGCCAGGGATATGGCCCGCGTGCTGCACTGCAGCCAGAAATCCCAGGGTGCCCTGGAGGGCAGCCAATATGTCGTCACCTGGGGAATGGGCCATCTGGTCACGCTGGCTGACCCGGAACAATATGACGAAAAATATAAAACATGGAAAATGGAGGATCTTCCCCTGATGCCGGAAAAGCTGCAGCTGACCGTCATCCGGCAGACGGGGAAGCAGTTCCAGACTGTCAGAAAACTGATCCACCGAAACGATATCTCCGATATTATTATCGCAACCGATGCAGGAAGGGAAGGAGAGCTGGTAGCCCGTCTGATCCTGGATCAGGCGGATAACCGCAAGCCGATCCGGCGGCTGTGGATCTCATCGCTGACTGACCAGTCTATCCGGGACGGCTTCTCCCATTTGAAGGACGGCAGAGATTATGACAACTTATACCGGGCTGCCCTGTCCAGGGCAGAAGCAGACTGGCTGGTAGGCATCAACGCCACTCGGGCGCTGACCTGCCGTTATAACGCCCAGCTTTCCTGCGGCCGGGTACAGACCCCTACCCTGGCTATCATCGCCAGGCGGGAACAGGAAATCAAGGACTTCCGCCCCCGCTCTTATTACGGCCTCCAGGCCCATGCCGCCGGCGTCTCCTTTACCTGGCGGGACGCCGGATCTCAGAGCGCCCAGACCTTTGATGAAAACAAAATCAACCGTTTCAAAAAGGAGCTGGAGGGCAAGCCCTGCCTGATCCGTTCCATAGAGAAAAAGGCGAAGCAGGTTCCTGCGCCTCAGCTTTATGACCTGACAGAGCTGCAGCGGGACGCCAACAGACGGTACCAGTTTTCCGCAAAACAGACTCTGAACATTATGCAGCGGCTGTATGAAAATTATAAGATTCTTACTTACCCCCGCACCGATTCCCGCTATCTCAGCGCCGATATTGTGCCCACTCTGCCGGAGCGGCTGAAGGCCTGCGCCGTCGGCCCCTACCAGAAAACGGCGGCCAGACTTTCCCGGCAGAAATTTTCTCCGAAGGCTGCCTATGTCAATGACAGTAAGGTATCTGACCACCACGCGATTATCCCCACAGAGCAGTATGTGCCGCTGACCGATCTCAGCTCTGATGAGCGAAAGATCTACGACCTGGTGATCCGGCGGTTTCTGGCCGCTCTGTGCCCGCCCTGCCTGTATGAGCAGACCACAGTCCAGGCTGAAATCGGCGGCCAGTCCTTTACCGCCCGGGGCAATGTGGTAACAGAGCCCGGCTGGAAAGCGGTCTATCAGACAGAGGACGGTGATTACGCCGGGCTGGAAGGAATGGAGGAAGAAAACGGGCCTGTCCCTGCCCTCGCCAGTCTGTCAGCCGGTCAGACTGTCGCCAATGTCCGCCTCTCCCGCACAGAGGGGAAGACAGCTCCCCCTCCCCGGTTTACGGAAGCCACCCTCCTGTCCGCCATGGAAAACCCGGTCAAATATATGGACTCTTCCGACCGCCAGCTGCAAAAAACGCTGACGGAAACCGGCGGCCTGGGCACCGTGGCCACCAGGGCAGATATTATCGAAAAACTGTTCGACACTTTTCTGCTGGAAAAGGAGGGAAACCAGATCCGTCTGACCGGAAAAGCCCGGCAGCTCCTCTCTCTGGTACCGGAGGACCTGAAAAAACCGGAGCTGACCGCCGACTGGGAAACCAGACTGCAGCAAATCGCCCAGGGCAGGCTGAAACGGAATGAATTTATGAAGGATATCCGCGCCTATGCCGCCGGACTGGTAGAGGAAATCCGCCGCTCCGAGGGAACCTTCGCCCATGATAACCTGACCGGCAAAAAATGTCCCCGGTGCGGACGCCGCCTGCTGGCGGTAAAAGGAAAAAACAGTGAAATGCTGGTATGCCAGGATCGGGAATGCGGCTACCGGGAGACCATATCCCGGGTGTCCAACGCCCGCTGCCCTGTCTGCCATAAAAAGATGAACCTGATCGGAAAAGGAGACAGCCAGACCTTCGTCTGCTCCTGCGGCCATAAAGAAAAGCTTTCCGCTTTTAAGCAGCGCAGAGAGAAAGAAGGGGCAGGCGTATCCAAAAAAGATGTAGCCAGCTATATGAAAAAGCAGGCGAAGCAGGAAGAAAATGTCGGAAGCTCTCTGTCCGACCTGCTGGCAGGGATTAAGCTGGATTAACCGCCATCGTATGGGAACGCAGTTTCCTATGAAATAAGAAACGGACAGAAACTTGTAAGGATTCTGTCCGTTCTTTTGAAAGATGCCTTCTGTATCCTATTTATGTCCTGGCATATCAGTCCTCATTGATATGGTGGCCGCCAGAAAGGCCGCGGCCCCGGGCCGGCGCCCAAAGCTGATCTGCCGGAGAATTACTTGGATACAGGAGGTATCTCTATGTCAATCTCAATCTTCCGGCCTTTTGCCTGTCCTTCCCTTAGCCGTTTCCATCGCGGCAGGAAGCCGGCAGAGCATTCCCGTCTCTGGCTTTTGGCCGCAGCCGGATTATCCGGGGCGTTCTTTCTTTTCGTCAGCGCCTGGGGCGCAGGAAGAGTGTACAGCTTTTCCTCGCCCACCTATGATTTCGGAATCTTTTCCCAGATGTTTTACTATATGAAAGAAACCGGCCTGCCCATGACCACCCTGGAACGGGACGGCCTCCTCTCCCATTTCAGCGTCCATGTATCGCCGGTTTACTACCTGCTGCTGCCCTTTTATTGCCTGGCGCCCACGCCCGCCCTGCTCCCGGTACTCCAGGCCGCTGTTCTGACGTCCGCCGTGATCCCGCTGCGGAAGCTGGGAAAACATTATAGTCTGACAGAATGTCAACGAGCCCTGCTCTGCGCAGTCCTTCTCTTCTATCCGGCCTATGCCGGAGGAACCGGCTATGACATCCATGAAAATTGCTTTCTCACCCCGGCGCTGCTGTGGCTTTTTTATGCCATCAGCCAGAGAACCCGCCCATATGCCGGAGCCGGTATCGCAGCGGCAGCAATCCTTACGCTGTCAGTAAAGGAGGACGCCGCCGTTT
>CALWQE010000259.1 GCA_944383605.1 uncultured Lachnospiraceae bacterium | reverse complement strand
CAGACGGGCAGGTAAAGGCACAGCTGCGGGAAAAGCAGTAGGGAGAAAATAAGGGGTCCAATCTCTTTCAGATCCGACAGGAACTGCTGTTTCGTCAGTATCCGGTGCAGCCTGTGGCGCCGGACCGCGGAACGGTAATCGGCATACCCCGGGTACTGTCCTTCTGGGAAACGATGCCTTTCTGGACGGTTTTCTGGCGGACGCTGGGATTCCAGGTGCGGATTTCCGATCCCAGCACCAGAAAAATGTATGAAAGCGGGCTGCCGGCAGTGACCTCTGATACGGTCTGCTTCCCGGCGAAGCTGACCCATGGCCATCTGTTAAATTTAAAGAAACATGGAGTAGACCGGATCTTTATGCCTGCCATTACCACAGTTTCTTCTGAGAATACAGAAAAGACCAGCGAATCTATGTGCGCTGTGGTAAAGGGCTATCCCATTGTCATCCGCAACTCGGACAATCCGGAGAAAAAATGGGGCATTCCATTTGATGCGCCTCTGTTTCACTGGCACACCCCGGAAGACAGGCAGAAGCAGCTGACCCGGTATATGCTGGACACTTTTCATATTCCGGCGGCGCAGACGGCTGCGGCCATCCAGGCAGGCGACCTGGCTCAGGAAACCTTCCGCCGCAGCCTCCAGGAAGCGGGAGAGAAAGCGCTGCGGGAGGCAAAGGAAAAGGGAAGCTATGCCGTAGTGCTGGCCTCACGTCCTTATCAGAACGATGCGCTGGTCAACCATGATCTGCCGGAGCTGTTTGCCGGTTTGGGTATTTCAGTGCTGACTGTGGATTCTCTGCCGGGCATTGAAAGTGTGGATTTAAGCAGGAGCCGGCTGGATATTGTCAATAACTTTCATGCCAGAATGCTGTCCGCCGCGGTTCTGGCAGCGGAAAATCCCAGCCTGGAATATGTGCAGATCGTCAGCTTCGGCTGCGGCCACGATGCATACCTGTCTGATGAGATTGTCCGGATCATGAAGGAAATCTCAGGCAAAACGCCGCTGGTGCTGAAGCTGGATGAAAGCGATGTGCAGGGCCCGCTGCGGATTCGCGTCCGCTCTTTTGTGGAAACGGTCAATATGCGCCGGGCAGGCGGGGAGACCATCCAGCTCCATTCCCTAAAAGATCCATACCCGGCAAAATATACAAAAGAGGACAGGAGAAAAAAGGTGGTGCTGGTTCCCAACACCTCTCATGCCTTCTGCCGGGTGCTGTCTGCCGTATTCTGCAAACAGGGAGTGCGGGCAGAGCCGCTGGAAGTGGGGCGGGAGGAAGCCATCCGCCTGGGGAAAAAATATGTCCACAATGATATCTGCTTCCCTGCCCAGATCGTGATCGGAGAAGCGCTGGCAGCGCTGGAGAGCGGCAAATATGATGATCAGGAAGTGGCTATCGGCATGGCAAAATATATCGGCGACTGCCGCCTGACCCATTACGGCGCTCTGCTGCGCAAAGCCCTGGATGATGCCGGATATGCCCATGTACCCATACTGACTAATGACGATGTGGATTATCATAACCTTCACCCCGGCTTCCGGCTGAGCCTGGCTTCTTCTCTGCGGATCGCTGCCGCTTTGCCTATGATTGATGCGCTGGAGGAGCTGCTGCGCAAAATTCGCCCTTATGAAAAGGAGCCGGGCAGCGCGGATCAGGCTTTTGAGGAGGCCATGGACGCTCTGGCGGACGGACTGCAGAGGCATGGCATATCCGGGGCGGCCAGCGGCTTCCGGAAAGGAATCGCCATCATGAAGGATATTTCCTATGACCGTTCCAGGCTAAAGCCCAGGGTACTGATCGTAGGGGAGTATCTGCTGAATTTCCATCCCGGCGCCAACCATGAGATCGAACGGTATCTGGAGCGCAATGGCTTCGAGGTAATCGAGGCCAGAATGACCGACGTGATACAGAAAACGTATTTCGTGATGGACGCCCAGACGAAGGAATATCATCTGAAACAGCCTGCTGCAAAGAAAACCTGGTACAGTACGGTAGACCGGGCTTTTGATATGGCTCATAACCTGACAGACCGGATCGCTTCCGGCCATCCTCTTTATGAAAAGGCAGTCCGTCTGCCCCAGCTGGTTCAGGCCAGCGATCCGGTGATCCACCATACCTTCGATGCGGGAGAGGGCGTGCTGATTCCCGGCGAGATTCTCCATCATGCCTCCCATGGCTGCCGGAACTTTGTCATTCTCCAGCCCTTCGGCTGCCTGCCCAACCATGTGGTAGGCAGAGGTATTGTAAAACGGCTGAAGGAAATGTATCCGGACGCACAGATCCTGCCGCTGGATTACGATCCGGACGTCAGCTTCGCCAACCTGGAAAACCGGCTCCAGATGCTGATTATGAACGCGAAGGCAGCGGGAGCAGAGGAGAGCGCCGAAAGCGAGCGTTTCCGGAACACACGGCATCGGAATGAGAAACAGAAGGATAGAGGAAAACGGAGGAGAAGGCTGAAAAACTCTCCGGTGGGCCTGTCCTGACAGATGGTTTTGCACGCTGCACAGGCAAAAGAGAATAAAAGATTCGTGTTTGGCTTGACACTTCTATACCCCCATGGGTATAATATAGGCATACCCCTATGGGTATAGAAGGAGGCTTGTATGAAACACTTGGCAGAAAAGCTGGAGGATTTTTTGGAATGGGGCGGCGTCCGAAAGGATATCGCCTTTCTGGTGATTTCAGGAGCAGCGCTGCTGATCAGTATTTTTGACCTGATTCCCCTGCCGTTTGACGCGGCCTGGGCGGCGATTATTCTGTGCGGCGTCCCGATTATACTGGAGGCTGTCATCGGCTTAGTGACGGCTTTTGATATTAAGGCGGACGTGCTGGTGTCGATGGCCCTGATCGCTTCTGTGCTGATCGGGGAGGATTTCGCCGCCGGGGAGGTGGCCTTTATTATGCAGCTGGGCGGCCTGCTGGAGGATCTGACGGTGGCCAGAGCCAGGGCGGGCATTGAGAAGCTGGTACATCTGACGCCCAGAACCGCGCGGGTGGTGACAGGGGAAACAGAAGAGATCATTCCTGCAGAGGATGTCCGGGTGGGCGACCGGATCCGGGTACTGCCGGGAGAAACCATACCGGCAGACGGTGTGATCCTGACCGGGCAGACCTCGATTAATCAGGCGGTGATGACCGGCGAGTCACTTCCGGCGGATAAAGGGCCGGGTGATGAGGTGTCCAGCGGTACGGTCAATCAGTTCGGCGCTTTTGATATGCAGGCGTCCCGGGTGGGGGAGGACAGCTCCATTCAGCGGATGATCCGTCTGGTACAGTCGGCGGACGCGGGCAAGGCGAAGATTGTGGGCCTGGCGGACCGATGGGCGACCTGGATTGTAGTGATCGCCCTGTCTGCGGCTGTTTTGACCTGGCTGATCACCGGACAGATCATCCGCTCTGTTACCATTCTGGTTGTATTC
>CALWQE010000258.1 GCA_944383605.1 uncultured Lachnospiraceae bacterium | reverse complement strand
CTGGAGACCTGTACGGAGGAAGAGTGCGAGGTTCTGTATCAGATTGCTCAGACCGTGGTTCACAGCATACGCGGGTGGGAGAGCAGACAGGGAACAAAGGAAAAACAATAATGCCGGGTTGTCCGGCATATGAGGGAGTTTATACGAATGAGAAGAAAACAGCGCGTGGAGTTAACAGAGGCAACCGTGGCGGAACGGCTGTACAGACTCAGAACCCTGGCAGGACTGACCCAGGAGGAGCTGTGCGAGCAGATCGGCTATACGTCTAATTATTACGGCCAGGCGGAGCGGGGCGCGATCCCGCTGTCCAGGAAACTGGCGGAGCAGCTGCGGGACTTTTATCATACCACTTATGAATATCTGTATAACGGAACCGGCAAGGATCTGGTGCGGGAGGAGTCGGAATATCAGTACCGGAACCAGCTGACGGCTTTTCTGGAGGGCTGTACCGAGGAGGAATGCGACATTTTATATCAGGTTTCCCAGACGGTTATCCGGGGACTGCGCAAAGGGCAGAAGACAAAGGAGGAGGAATAAAGCGGATTTCTCCTGTCAGTCCGGGTGGGAATTGCTGACCCATGACCGGCGGAACTGGCTGGGGGACATCCCTTCTACCCGCCGGAACATGCGGGCGAAGTAGTTGCCGTCTTCCATGCCGCATTCTGCGCCGATGGCTTCGATGGTTCGGTCAGTGAACCGGAGGAGCTGCTTCACCCGGGTGATGCGCAGCTGCAGCAGATAATTGCTGATGGAGACGCCGAACTGCTCTTTGAATACCCGGGTCAGATAAAATTTATTGATGTAGAAGGTATCGGCCAGCTGATCCAGCAGGATTTTTTCGTGAAAATGTGCGTCAAGATACTCCTTAACCAGCAGGAGGTTTTGTTTTTTTGAAGATAGATTTTTTCGTTCCGGGTGCCAGCTCTCTTCCATCAGGAGAGTCAGCAGCCCGGTTATGTTTTCGTAAATCCGCATATCCCGGATATAGTCGGATGAGGCGGCGGTCTGGTACAGGCTGTCCAGCAGACTTTCGTAGGGCTGCAGGCTGTGGGGATGGAAGGCGGCCCGGCCGCCTCGTTCGGTATATTTATCATAGATACTGGCCATATTTGGCCCGTAGAAATGGATCCATTTCAGCTGCCACAGCTTTTCTGAGGTCTGGTGGGAGTAGGGGCTGCGGCAGTCCAGAAAGACGCAGTCGCCCGCCTGAAGGCTGTAGGAGGCGCCGCGGTATTCCAGGGTTCCGGCGCCTGAGAGGACGATGAAAAACAGGTAGGACAATAGGTTGTCCCGCTGGCTGGCGTGGGGCTGCTTCGCTTCCAGGTAGCCGGTTTCCTGCAGATGGATCAGGCTGGCCCTGGCAAAGGGAGAGGGGGTGTACAGGATCCGGCTGGAGGAAACCAGATCTCCGTGAAACATGGAGGTATCCGTCATAAGCAATGCTCCTTTCTGAACGCATATAGCGGAATCATTACCAGTATACCACAAAAAGTCAATATAATGCTAGTATTGTCCAATATAATATCTTATCATTCCCTGATCCGGCCGCTACAATATAGAAAGAGAATTTACCCGCCCATATCGGATAAGAAAGAAGGGCACAGGGAATGCTGAGAAAAGTATATGAATGAAAGGATATTGTTTTATGAAAAAAGCGTTGATTACAGGTGTTACAGGTCAGGACGGCTCTTATCTGGCAGAGTTCCTGCTGGAGAAGGGCTATGATGTGCATGGGATGATCCGCCGGTCTTCGGTGGATTTCCGGGAGAGGATCGCACACCTGGAGGGACAGAAAAATTTCCATCTCCATTACGGAGATCTGAGCGATTCCATGAGCCTGATCGCGATTATCGGCAAGGTGCGTCCCGATGAGATCTATAACCTGGCTGCCCAGAGCCATGTCCAGGTGTCCTTTGACGTGCCGGAATATACCGCAGATGTGGTTGCCACCGGCGTGCTCCGGGTGCTGGAGGCTGTCCGGGTGTGCGGGCTGGCAGAAACCTGCCGGATCTATCAGGCGTCTACCTCTGAGCTGTACGGAAAGGTGGAGGAGGTTCCCCAGAATGAGAATACTCCCTTCCATCCCTACAGCCCCTATGCGGTGGCGAAGCAGTACGGCTACTGGATCGTAAAGGAATACCGGGAGGCCTACAATATGTTCTGCTGCTCCGGCATCCTGTTTAACCATGAGTCAGAGCGGAGAGGGGAAACCTTTGTTACCAGAAAAATTACGCTGGCGGCAGCCCGGATCCGGCAGGGCAAGCAGGAAAAACTGTATCTGGGCAATCTGTCCAGCCTGCGCGACTGGGGCTATGCCAAGGATTATGTGGAATGTATGTGGCTGATTCTCCAGAATGACAAGCCGGAGGATTTTGTTATCGCTACCGGAGAGCAGCACTCTGTCCGGGAGTTCTGCCAGCTGGCCTTCCATTATGCGGGAATCGAGCTGGAATTTACCGGCGAGGGCATGGAGGAAAAAGGCGTCGACAAGGCGACCGGGAAGGTGCTGGTAGAGGTTTCTCCTGATTTTTACCGTCCTACCGACGTGGTAAACCTGTGGGGCGATCCGACGAAGGCGAAAAAGGTTCTGGGCTGGAATCCCACGAAGACCAGCTTCGAGGAGCTGGTGCGGCTGATGGTAGATCACGATATGAAAAAGGTGGCCGTAGAGCGGGCAGAGGAGCATATTCAGTGCAATCTGGAGGAATATCTGGAGAAAGGGGTCGTGAAATAAGATGATGGAGAAAGACGCGAAGATTTATGTGGCAGGCCATCGTGGCATGGTTGGCTCCGCCATTGTGCGGGAGCTGGAACGCCAGGGCTATACCAATATCATTACCCGCACCCATAAAGAGCTGGATCTGTGCCGCCAGGAGGATGTGGAGCGGTTTTTCGCTCAGGAGAAGCCGGAATATGTCTTTCTGGCTGCCGCGAAGGTGGGCGGCATCGTGGCCAACGAGGAGGCTCTGGCGGATTTTATGTATGACAATATGATTCTGGAGATGAACGTCATCCATTCTGCCTGGAAGAACGGATGCAAAAAGCTGGAGTTTCTGGGCTCCTCCTGTATCTATCCGCGGATGGCGCCCCAGCCGATGAAGGAGAGCTGCCTGCTGACCGGAGAACTGGAGAAAACCAATGAGGCTTATGCCCTGGCGAAGATTTCCGGCCTGAAATACTGCGAATTTCTGAACCGTCAGTATGGTACGGACTATATTTCGGTGATGCCTACCAATCTGTACGGCCCTAACGATAATTATCACCCTACCCACAGCCATGTGCTGCCGGCGCTGATCCGCCGTTTCCATGAGGCGAAGGAGCAGAACCTTCCTTATGTAATATGCTGGGGAGACGGCAGTCCCTTGCGGGAGTTCCTGTATGTGGACGACCTGGCCAACCTGTGCGTGTTCCTGATGAACCATTACAGCGGGAATGAGACAGTAAACGCAGGCACTGGAAAAGAGCTGACCATTAAGGAGCTGACGGAGCTGGTGGCGAAGGTGATTGGCTATACCGGCGAGATCCGCTGGGATCCCAGCAAGCCGAACGGAACGCCCAGAAAGCTGCTGGATGTGTCAAAGAGCGCCGCGATGGGCTGGCATTATCAGACGGAGCTGGAGGACGGTATCCGGCTGGCCTATGAGGATTTCCTTCATAATCCCATGCGGGCGGAGCGGTAAGCCAAAGGAGAAAGGAGCTGCGTATGCATATCGTGCTGCTGTCAGGCGGATCCGGGAAGCGGCTGTGGCCGCTGTCTAATGATATCCGCTCCAAACAGTTTATCAAGTTTTTCCGGAAGGATAACGGGGAGTATGAATCCATGGTGCAGCGGGTATACCGGCAGATCTGCCAGGCAGACCCGGAGGCCTCTGTGACCATTGCCACCTCTAAGACCCAGGTATCGGCTATCCATAACCAGCTGGGGGAAAAGGTGGGGATCTCTGTGGAGCCATGCAGGCGGGATACCTTCCCGGCGATTGCGCTGGCCTGCGCCTGGCTGCGGGATGTGAAGGGCGTGGCAGAGGAAGAGGCAGTGGTTGTCTGCCCGGTGGATCCTTATGTGGAGGACGATTATTTTCAGGCCCTTCAGGAGCTGGCCCGGATCGTCCGCAGAGGAGAGGCCAATCTGGTGCTGATGGGCATCCGTCCCTCTTATCCCAGCGAGAAATATAGCTATATTATTCCGGAGAGCCGGGAGCGGGTCAGCCGCGTCACCGCTTTTAAGGAAAAGCCGAAGGCGGCGGAGGCGGCGGAATATATCGCCAGAGGCGCTCTGTGGAACGGCGGCATTTTCGCCTTCCGCCTGGGCTATGTGCTGGAAAAGGCCAGGGAGCGGATGGATTTCACCGATTATGACGATCTCTATGCCCGATACGGCTCTGTGGAACGGATCAGCTTTGACTACGCGGTGGCGGAGCGGGAGACCAGTATTCAGGTGATGCGCTTCGACGGCCAGTGGAAGGATATGGGTACCTGGAATACGCTGACGGAGGCGATGGAAGAGCCCTGTATCGGGGACGCCATCCTGGGCGAGGGCTGCGAAAATGTCCATGTGGTCAATGAGCTGGATGTGCCGGTGCTCTGTATGGGGCTGAAGGACGTGGTCGTTTCCGTCAGCTCAGAGGGCGTCCTGGTTTCTGACAAGGAAAAATCCAGCTATATCAAGCCTTATGTGGACCGGCTGGATCAGCAGGTAATGTTTGCGGACAAATCCTGGGGCAGCTTCCGGGTGCTGGATATCGAGGATGAAAGCATGACCATCAAGATTATCCTCAATCCCGGCCATAGGATGAACTATCACAGCCACGACCGGCGGGATGAGGTATGGACGATTATATCCGGCGAGGGGCGCACCATCGTGGACGGGATGGAGCAGCCGGTGCAGGCCGGGGATGTGATTACCATGCAGGCCGGCTGCCGGCATACGATTATAGCGGATACAGAGCTGAAGGTAATTGAGGTACAGCTGGGCAAGGAGATTAGCGGACATGACAAACATAAATACCGGCTGGAGCAGTAAAGGGGCGCTGCCCTTTCTGCTCCGTCCCCAGGGAAAGGATTACCTGTGGGGCGGGAACCGGCTGAACGATGATTTTTCGAAAAATATCGACCTGTCTCCCCTGGCGGAGACATGGGAGTGCTCCACCCATCCGGACGGCCCCAGCACCGTGGCCAGCGGGCCTGATGGGGGCCGGCTGCTGCCGGATGTGCTGCGGGATCATCCGGAATATCTGGGCACCCACCCCCGGACAAAGGGAAAGGGCGATCTGCCGATTTTGATTAAATTGATCGACGCCTATAAAGATCTCTCTGTTCAGGTGCATCCGGATGATGAATATGCCAGAGTTCACGAAAATGGTTCTCTGGGAAAAACGGAGATGTGGTATGTGCTGGACGCCGCCAGGGACGCCCGGCTGGTATATGGCTTTTACCATGACATGGATAAGCAAACGCTGCGCAGAAGCCTGAAGGACGGCACTGTAGAGAAATATCTCCAGAAGGTAAAGATCCGGAAGGACGATGTGTTTTATGTGGAGCCGGGAACGGTACATGGGATCGGCGCCGGGGCGCTGATCGCGGAAATCCAGGAAAGCTCCAATCTGACCTACCGGCTGTATGATTATAACCGGACGGATAAAAACGGGAAGCTGCGGGAGCTTCATATCGACAAGGCCCTGGATGTGGCGGATCTGAGCGGCAAAGCGGCGCCCCGCCAGCCGATGCGGGTGCTGAAGTACCGTCCTGGCTGCGCGGTGGAGCTGCTGTGCCGGTGCCGGTATTTCCAGGTGGAGCGGATGCTGGTCAATACGGAGCGGTGCCGGTCTATGGTGGATTTTCAGACAGGCTCCAATTCGTTTCAGGTGCTTTTATGTACCAGCGGCTGCGGCGTGCTTTTCAGCAGCGGGGAGGAGCAGATTAATTTCTTTAAGGGCGACTGTATTTTTGTGCCGGCCTCTTCCGCGCCGCTGAAAATCCATGGAAGGGCCCAGATGCTGAAGGTCAGCTGCTGACAGAGGAGTGATAAATATGGATCAGGAAACCATCAGCCGGCTGCCGGAGGATACGGCGGGCCGCAGAATGAAGAAGCTGCGGCTGAAGGCCGGGCTGACCCAGGAAAAGCTCAGTGAATATCTGGGCTTTTCGCCTAATTATTATGGACAGGTGGAACGGGGACGCCGGGAGCTGTCAAAAAGCCTGGCCAATGCCCTGTGCTGTTATTTCGGCGTGACATACAGCTATTTGTATCAGGGAATACGCCCGGATCAGCTGCGGGAGGAAGAGGAATATGATACCTGCAAGAACCGGCTGATCCGCTATCTGGAGACCTGCTCGGAGGAAGAGTGCAGCCTGATTTATCCGGTGCTGCAGCTGCTGATTCAGAATAAAAGGAACTGGGAGACGCCGCCGGCAGCCCGCCAGGAGGGGAAACGGCGCGCCGGGAGGCCCAGGAAGGTTCAGGAGAAAGGGCAGGGCAGGAAAAAATAATTGTAATTTTCTGAATACTCTGTTATAGTGGATACAGCCTGATCGTGCGGGATCTGCCTGCGGATCCCGCGCTGTCCCGGAAAGGGGGCGCAGCCGGGACGGCAGAGAGAGGGGCGCAGATCAGAGAGAGGAAAAGGAGGAGGAAAAGGGAAAATGGGTGTAAACGGTCACAGAGAAGAGGAACAGGGGGCAGATGCCAGGGAAGTGCTTTGGAGGGACAGGAAACATTTTATGTGGTTTCCCTTCAGCTTTACCAGATATGAGGTGCGCAACAATCGCCTGTATACGCAGAGGGGCCTGCTGAGCACGACCTATGACGAGGTACTGCTTTACCGGGTACTGGATATTTCCATGCGGCAGACGCTGGCGCAGAAGCTGTTTGGAACAGGGACGCTGATCCTGGCTGCCAGAGCCAACATGGACGGCGATGTGATACTGGAAAATATTAAGCATCCCAGAGAGGTAAATGATCTGCTGTCGGAGCTGGTAGAAAAGGCCAGAGATCAGAAGCGGGTAGTGGGCAAGGAATTTTACGGGTCAGACGGCAGGCTGGAGGACGATGACCTGGATTTGGAGAACGGCCCGGAGGAGGATGACCGGGATTAAGGGCAAAAGAGGGGGATAAACAAATGAGAATTATCGAGCTGGACGGCAGCAGGATGGATTCTGTGGCCAATACCCACCGGTATCTCCAGACGGATACGGAGCTGCCGGCTTATGAGGGAGAAGATCTGAAGGCCATGAAGGATATGCTGGCGGAAATATCGGAAAATACATTTATTTTCGTACAGAACAGCCAGGCAATGGAGGCGGCGCTGGGCGAGTATGCCAGCCGGCTGATCGGGCTGTGGAGAGAGTCGGAGCGGGAAAACCGCTATCTGTGTTTTTTTATGCGCTGACAGGATTTATATGCAGAACATATGTTCGTAAAGAAAAAACTCTTGACATTCCTGTCCGGATTTAGTATGATAACACAGGTGACGGCGATGGAACGGATTGTGGAGCAGACGCTGTTGTATGATTTTTACGGAGAGCTGCTGACGGAGCATCAGAAACAGATTTATGAGGATGTGGTGTTCGGCGATCTGACCATCAGCGAGGTGGCGAAGGAGCAGGGCACGTCCAGGCAGAGCGTCCATGACATGATAAAGCGCTGCAATAAGATTTTAAAAGGCTATGAGGATAAGCTGCATCTGGTGGATAAGTTTATCAGAACCCGGGAGAAGGTGGAGAAGATTCACAGCCTGACCGGGGAATTTCTGAGAACAGGGGAGACGGACTGTGTCCGTCAGATCCGGGAGCTGTCCAGGCAGATCAGCGAGCTGGAGCTGAAATAGGCAGAGAAAACCATAAGGAGCGTTTGTATGGCATTTGAGAGCCTTTCCGAGAAACTTCAGAATATATTCAAAAACCTGAGAGGCAAAGGCAGGCTGACGGAGGCGGATGTAAAGGCCGCTCTGAAGGAAGTAAAGATGGCGCTTCTGGAGGCGGACGTCAGCTTTAAGATCGTAAAGCAGTTCATGAAGGCGGTCGAAGCCAGGGCAGTGGGCCAGGAGGTTCTGAACAGCCTGACGCCGGGCCAGATGGTGATTAAAATCGTCAATGAGGAAATGGTGGCTTTGATGGGCTCTGAGACGACAGAGCTGAAGCTGAACCCCGGCAGCGCCATGACGGTGATTATGATGGCAGGCCTGCAGGGCGCCGGAAAAACCACCACGGCGGCAAAAATCGCCGGAAAGCTGAAGGCGAAGGGAAAACGCCCTTTGCTGGCAGCCTGCGATGTATACAGGCCTGCGGCGATCGAGCAGCTGCGGGTGAACGGCGAGAAGCAGGGGATTCCCGTGTTTGACATGGGGAGCGGCCATAAGCCGGTTGACATCGCGAAAGCGGCCCTGGAGCATGGGCAGAAGCATGACAATAATGTTTTAATTATCGATACAGCGGGCCGCCTGCATATTGATGAGGATATGATGGCGGAGCTGCAGGAAATCAAGGAAAATATCCAGGTAGATCAGACAGTGCTGGTGGTGGACGCCATGACCGGACAGGATGCGGTGAACGTGGCAGGCACCTTTAACGAGCAGGTGGGAATTGACGGCGTGATCCTGACGAAGATGGACGGCGACACCAGAGGCGGCGCGGCGCTTTCCATCAGGGCAGTGACCGGCAAACCCATTCTTTATGTGGGCATGGGTGAAAAGCTGTCGGATCTGGAGCAGTTTTATCCGGACAGGATGGCGTCCCGTATTCTGGGCATGGGCGACATTCTCAGCCTGATTGAGAAGGCGGAAGCGGTGGTGGACGCCGATAAGGCGAAGGAATACAGCCGGAAGATGCGCAAGGCGGAGTTTGATTTCAACGATTACCTGGATCAGATGGAACAGGTGAAAAAGCTGGGCGGCATCGGCGCGCTGCTGGAAAGCCTTCCCGGTATGGGCCTGGGAAAGATGAAAAAGGGGATGGACAGCATTGACGCCGCAGATTCTGAGGCGGCGCTGAGGCGGACAGAGGCTATCATCCATTCCATGACAAAGGAAGAGCGGGCCAACCCCGACCTGCTGAATCCGTCCAGAAAGCGGAGGATCGCCGCCGGGGCCGGCGTGGATATCAGCGAGGTAAACCGGCTGGTGAAGCAGTTTGACCAGGGCCGGAAGATGATGAAGCAGATGTCCGGCATGATGGGCAAAAAGGGAAAAAGAGGAGGATTTAAGCTTCCTTTTTGATAAATCAGACGCGTTATGCGGCAGAAGAGAACATTCAAGGAGGTGAAACAAGATGGCAGTAAAAATCAGATTAAGAAGAATGGGACAGAAAAAAGCTCCTTTTTATAGAGTAGTTGTTGCTGATTCCAGATCTCCCAGAGATGGAAGATTCATCGAAGAAATTGGTTACTACGATCCCACCAGAGATCCCAGCGTAATCAAGATTGATGAAGAAAAAGCGAAGAAATGGCTGACAACGGGCGCACAGCCCACAGAAACAGTTGCCAAGCTGTTAAAGGTTGCCGGTATTGAAAAATAATCAGGAGGAATGGTGCTGTGAAAGAGTTAGTTGAAATCATTGCGAAAACCCTGGTTGACCATCCTGAAGAGGTTGTGGTTACGGAAACAGATAACGGCAAAGAACTGGTGCTGGAATTAAAGGTTGCTCCCTCTGATATGGGCAAGGTAATCGGTAAGCAGGGCCGGATCGCGAAGGCTGTCCGTTCTGTGGTGAAAGCCGCCGCTTCAAGGGAAAACAAAAAAGTTGTGCTGGAGATCCAGTGACGGATCAGAATTTCCCGGAGATACCGGAGGGAGGACATGGACATGGTTTTCCGCCGGTGTTTCCGGGACTTTTTTGTATGACAGGAAACTCTGTTTTCTGTTATATAAAAACTTGACATTTGGATGGAGGTCTGAACAGATGGAACAGTTTTTGCAGGTGGGCGTGATTACCTCTACTCACGGCCTGCGCGGAGAGGTGAAAGTATTCCCGACGACAGACGACCCGGCCCGGTTTCTGCAGCTGAAGGATGTGATCCTGGAAGGAAAGCGGGGACGGCTGGATCTGACTGTGGAGCGGGTGAAATTTTTCAAACAGTTTGCGATTGTGAAGTTTAAGGGACTGGATCGGATCGAGGATGTGGAGAGCTATGTAAAATGCCCGCTGCTGGTGACCAGGGAAAATGCGGTTCCTCTGGAGGAAGGGGAGTATTTTATCGCGGATCTGATCGGCCTGCGGGTAGTAACTGATGAGGGCGAGGAGTTTGGCGTCCTGACGGATGTGCTTCAGACCGGGGCCAATGATGTCTATGTGGTGGATCACCATGGCGCTGAGGTCCTTCTTCCCGTTACCAGAGAGTGCGTCCTGGATGTGGATGTGGAAGGCGGTTTTGTGACGGTGCATATATTGAAAGGATTGTTAGACTAAATGAATTTTCATATAATGACCCTGTTTCCGGACATGGTGCTGAACGGCCTGGGAACCAGTATCACCGGCCGGGCCATGGAGCGGGGGATCTTGAATATAGAAGCAGTGAATATCCGGGACTATACGCTGGACAGGCATCTTCATGTAGACGACGCCCCTTACGGCGGCGGCGCAGGGATGGTGATGCAGCCGGAGCCGGTTTACCGGGCTTATGAGGCGCTGCGGGAGCGGATCGGCAGAAAGCCCAGGGTATTGTATATGACCCCCCAGGGAAAGGTGTTCAGCCAGGAGATTGCCAGAGAGCTGGCGAAGGAGGAGGATCTGGTTTTTCTCTGCGGCCATTACGAGGGAGTGGACGAGCGGGTGCTGGATATGATTGTGACCGATTATCTTTCCATCGGAGACTATGTGCTTACCGGCGGAGAGCTGCCGGCCATGGTGATGATTGACTGTATCTCCCGGCTGGTTCCCGGCGTCCTGAACAACCGGGAGTCGGCAGAGATTGAAACCTTCCATGACAACCTGCTGGAATACCCCCAATATACCAGGCCGGAAAATTTCATGGGACACAGGGTGCCGGAGGTGCTGCTTTCCGGCCATCATGCCAATGTAGACCGGTGGCGCAGGCAGCAGTCGCTGATCCGCACTGCCGAGAGAAGGCCGGATCTGCTGGAAAAAGCCTGTCTGACCAGGGAGGATAAGGCATTTCTGGCAGCGTACAGGCAGGAGCAGGAAGAAAAAATCCCATCTGGAAAAATAAAAAAATCCTTGTAAAAAACTGCCGGATATGGTATACTGAAACACGTTGTGTAGAGAAAGAGATGGTCCTCTGTTACAGAGCTTTTGTATTAAGAACATCCGAAATTAAAGGAGGTTGCACATGAACGAGATTATCCGCAATATTGAAGCGGCTCAGCTGAAGGAAAACGCCCCTGAGTTCCGCGTAGGAGATACTGTAAAGGTTTACGGTAAGATCAAAGAGGGAAACAGAGAAAGAATCCAGGTATTTGAGGGAACAGTGATCAAAAAGCAGAACGGTTCCAATGCCCGGGCTACTTTCACAGTAAGAAAGACTTCCAACGGCATCGGCGTGGAAAAAACATGGCCGCTCCACTCTCCCCTGGTTGAGAAGGTAGAAGTAACCAGAAGAGGTAAGGTAAGAAGAGCGAAGCTGTACTACCTGAGAGACAGAGTAGGCAAGAGAGCGAAAGTAAAAGAGCTTGTGAAATAAAGACAGGGACGATGAAAAGGCAGGCCTTCGGATTTTGGGATGATATGAATATGCTTCCCAGATTCGGCCTGTCTTTTTTCGTCTGGAGGAATGGGATGGGCATAGTATTTTATCAGGAGCCGGACGGGGAGCGGCGCACTGTCCGGTATATTACGAAATGGATTGTAGACCTGGCGGTGGTTTTTGTGCTGGCTTTGTTTCTGGTACAGTATATGGGAATGCAGTACCGGGTCAGCGGCCATTCCATGGAGCCGGCGCTGGAGGACGGAGACACAGTGCTGGTGAATCGGGTCGTCTACCGGTTCAGCCAGCCAAAGCGGCTGGATTTGGCTGTCTTTCGCGCAAGGGACGGCAGCAGGCTGTATCTGAAGCGGATCATCGGGCTGCCGGGAGAGACGGTGCAGATACAGGACGGCCGGGTATATATTAACGGAACACCCCTTGATCTGCCCGGCGGGCTGTCGGAGGCCGGTCTGGCCGGGATGGCGGACGTGCCCACGGAGCTGGGCGAGAATGAATATTTCCTGCTGGGAGACAACCGGAGCAGCAGTGAGGACAGCAGATTTGAAAACATCGGAAACGTATCCCTGGATCAGATTGTGGGAAAAGCCTGGTTTCTGGCTTCCCCTCTGAACCGGCTGGGATTTCTGAATACAGAGGAGTGAGGAGACAGAATGGAGATTCAATGGTATCCTGGACATATGACCAAAGCCAGACGGGCCATGCAGGAGGATATGAAGCTGGTAGACCTGCTGATTGAGCTGACAGACGCCAGGGCGCCCCTGTCCAGCAGGAATCCGGACATCGATCAGCTGGGAAGGCAGAAGGCCAGGCTGATTCTGCTGAATAAGGCCGATCTGGCAGATGAGAAGAAAAATGACCTGTGGACCCGGTGGTTTCGGGATCAGGGCTTTCAGGTGGTTCAGATCAACGCCCGGGAAGGAACCGGACTGAAGGCGATCCATGGGGCGGTGGCGCAGGCGTGCCGGGAGAAAATCGAGCGGGACCGGCGGCGGGGTATCCTGAACCGGCCGGTGCGGGCGATGGTGGCAGGTATTCCCAACGTGGGAAAATCTACTTTTATTAATTCCTTCGCTGGCAGAGCTGCTGCGAAAACCGGCAACAAGCCTGGCGTCACCCGGGGAAATCAGTGGATCCGGCTGAATAAAAGCCTGGAGCTGCTGGATACGCCGGGCATTCTGTGGCCGAAGTTTGAGGATCCTCAGGCAGGGCTGAGATTGGCATTGATAGGTTCTGTGAAAGATGATATATTAAATACATCAGAGCTGGCGGCGGAGCTGGTGAAGGCTCTGAGAAAAGATTACCCCGGCGCGATACCGGAGCGCTATGGCTTCCAGATGCCGGACGACCCCTTCCAGGTGCTGGAGGAGGTGGCCAGAGTGCGGAAATGTATGCAGAAGGGCGGCGTCTATGATACGGAAAAAGCGGCGGCCATGCTGCTGGATGATTTCCGCAGCGGGAAGCTGGGACGTATTACGCTGGAGACGCCCGGGGAGAAAGAAGGCGCAGAATAATTTGGTAGAATTAAATAAAGTATTTTTGGAGGAGGATCCCGAGGAGCGCCCGAGAGGGCTGCTCCGGGAGATTCTCAGCTTTGCCGGATATGTGGTCTTTGTTGTGCTGTTTACCTACATTATTGTTACATATGTGGGCCAGCGGACTGAGGTGGTGGGCAATTCCATGTATCCCACCCTCCATAATGGGGATAATCTTCTGGTAGACAAGCTGTCCTACCGTTTTAAAGAGATCGAGCGGTTTGACATTGTGGTATTTGAATATGAGCATGAGAACCATGTCTACTATATTAAGCGGATCATCGGTTTGCCGGGAGAGACGGTGCAGATCGCGGACGGCAATATTTATATTGATGGGGAGCTGCTGGAGGAGGATTACGGATACGAGATCATGGAAAGCGCCGGAACAGCGGCAGAGCCCATCACCCTGGGAGAGGACGAGTACTTTGTCCTGGGAGATAACCGGAATGACAGCACTGACAGCCGTGATCCCAGAGTAGGGAATATAAAGCGGGATATTATTATCGGCAGGGCTTTCGTGCGGATTTATCCTTTTGACGCCATTGGTTTTTTGAAGCATCAGTGACAGGGACGGGAGCAGTAAATATGGATTCAGTACAGCAGATCAGGCAGCGGCTGGAAGGCTGCAGGCTGGAGGAGCTGCCGGGTATTCTTTCCGCTTACCGGGATGATCCCAGAAAAGGCGTGGAAAGGCTGGTGGCTCAGTATGAAAAAAAATATGAAAAGATGGAACAGGAGCTGGCCAGGCTGGAGGATATGCTGGCTTATGAGCGGGAATATGGCAGCTGTTCTGCCATCGCCGGGATCGACGAGGCGGGCAGGGGCCCGCTGGCCGGGCCTGTGGTAGCCGCGGCGGTGATTTTGCCCAGGGATCATAAGATTTTATATTTGAATGATTCCAAGAAGCTGTCTCCGGCCAGGCGGGAGGCGCTGTATGAACAGATCATGGAGGAAGCGGTCAGCGTAGGCGTAGGCCAGGCGTCTGCGGAGGTGATCGACCGGGTGAACATCCTGCAGGCTACTTATCTGGCCATG
>CALWQE010000257.1 GCA_944383605.1 uncultured Lachnospiraceae bacterium | reverse complement strand
GAGGGCCAGCTGGTGGGACATATTATTATCGGCGCGCAGATGGTGACGGAACAGATCCGGACGATTCCGGGATTCCCGAAAAAGCTGGAGAACGAACTGATCCACTGCATCCTCGCCCATCATGGGGCGCTGGAATACGGCTCGCCGAAAAAACCGGCGTTAATCGAGGCGCTGGCGCTGAATCTGGCGGACAACGCGGACGCCAAGCTGGAAACCATGTCGGAGATCTTAAAAGGCGCCGGAGACAATATGGGCTGGCTTGGGTATAACCGGTTTATGGAGAGCAATGTGCGGCGGACGGGAGAACCGTAGTTTTATGTAGCGTTTTAAAGCAGAAGCACCTGTACATCTTTTATTTTACTTGTTTTTCTTATTTATGTATTTATATGTTTATTTCCGCCAGCCCATTATTGTAGTCATGGCTGGCGGTATTTTTTTGGAACCCGAATTTCTGTACAACTCATCTTCGAAAAAAGTATCTCTTTAAATTAAAATTCCCGACTAAATTATAAATATTCTGTACAATCGGAACATTACTAATCACTTGTGCCGCATAGTATTTCCTTTATGATACTACTTTGGGAAAATTGGAGCGTTATCCTAACTGCGGGAAAGATAAGAATTTGCCTGAGAGGCTAGCTGAATTATTATAGGATAGCAGAGATGAAGAACAACGTCGAAAGCCAAAATGGATGAGTATCATCGGATACGTATCTGAAAACGGTAGAAATTATCACATATAAAGCGGTTATCTATTGAAATTGCCATGTTTAGAATGGTGAGTACGGTGGGATGAAAGGGCGGGAGTTAATCGCTCCCGTCTATTCGATTTTTAGGGAAGACTTTCTGACGGCTTTCCAGCACTATTGCAGATCCTGAATGACGGCGAGAATATGTCTGCGCTTTTCTTCGCTGAGAGAGGCTAATTTGCCAATGGCTTCGGTAAGTTCGAAATTAGGAGATTCATTGAAATCAAAGAATTCTTTTGGACTAATCCCAAAATACTCACATATATAAAAAAACACAGACATGGAGGGAAGCATTTTCTTGCTTTCGATTCGGTTGATATAGGATTCACTTTGGCCCAGGGAGAGACTCATATCTCTGGCGGATACGCCTTTTTGCAGTCGGAGTTGGGTTAAACGTTCGCAAAACTGATCTTCCAGCATAATAGTTACCTCCGTACGCTTATTGTAAATCATAGGCGTAATGGAAATATGTATTTATAATTTCTATTTTATGTTGACTTTATAAATTTTAAGTTTATAATTTTAATTAAATAGTTATAATTATGTGACTTTTGCATTTTGATGAAAGCGGGGATATGGAGCATGAATATTTCAATTGCCCTTGCGGATTCCAGCAAAACGTATGTGGAGCGACTTTCTGAGGGTCTGCAGCAGTACGATGAACTGGCGATACATGTCTATACCAACGAGCGTACGTTATGGGAAGCTATGGAGAAAGTCCGGTTTGACGTGGTGCTGTTTGATCCGGATCTTTCGGCGGAGACTCTGTCATTTCCGGGGGTGAAACTCCCTGTCTGCCTGTATAGCGATGAATCCGGTAATATGGAGCGCTATGCGGCATTTGCCAAAGTGCAGAAATACCAGCGCATCAGCCATATTTATAAAGAAATTATCCGGGAGTACGCAGATAAGGCCGGCTATACGGTGCACGCGGACTGCTCTGGCAATACGGAAGTGATCGTGTTCTATTCGCCGGCGGGAGGTACCGGCAAGACTACGGCGGCGCTGGCGGCCGCCAGCCAGTTGGCTGCTCAAGGCAACAAGGTGCTGTTTGTCAGCCTGGAGCAGCTGAACAGTTCGCTCTGCGTCCATCCTAAAAAGGAGGACGGCCTGATTTCTCTGATCGAGTCGTCCAAAGACGTCGGCGTGAATTTTGAACTGAAGCTGAAAAGCGTGGCCAAGCAGGGTATGAATGGCGTTTATTATATAGAAGGTTTTGACCGGCTGGCGGATTATGACGCGGTGTCGGAAGAAGAGGTCCAGACGGTGCTGCAGAATATCCAGAAATGCGGAATCTGCGATTTTCTGATCGTGGATATGGAAAGCGGTTTGAATCCAGTGAACCGGATGGTGATACAGATGGCGGACCGGGTGATGATTGTGGAAAAACCGGGAGAGTTGCCAGCGGAGAAGATGCGGCTGTTTGCGGGCCAGGCGTTTGCCAATGAGCACCGGCACAAAATGGCACTGATCTGCAATTTTGCGGAGAGCAATTCCCGATTCAGCAGAACGTTAGATGTGCCTGCTGCCGGAATGATTCACAATTACGGCAATCTTCCGCTGAAACAGGTGATTGATGCCATCCGGAAAAACGGAGAAATAGACACAGATATTATGCGGAAGGACAGGAAGTAATACATAAGATAGGGACAGGGTATGGCAAAAAATTATTTTATGGAAGAAGTCTCGGTTCTGAAGCAGGCAGTGCAGGAGGCCAGTCGGATCCGGGAGTACACCAAGGAAGAAATGAGCCGGCTGGTGGATCAGAAGATCGAGGAGAGAATCCAGTGGGCTAGAGAAAATCAGCTGGAGTTGTACTGGTATTACCAGAACCTTTCCTTTAAAGAAAGAGGAACTCTGCGGTATACCATTACAGAATCGGTGGAAGGTCTGGGTATCCTAGGAAAGATCATCATGGATTCAGATATTACGGAGGTCATGATCAACGGGTACGACACGATTTTCGTGGAAAAAAGTGGCCAACTGATGCGGCTGGACGAGCACTTTGAAAACAACGAAGACCTGATTCGCATTGTGCAGCGGTTTGTCAGCGGCATGGACCGTACGGTAGACGCTAGCAATCCTATTGTGGATGCCCGTCTGGAAGATGGCTCCCGCGTACACGTGGTGTTTCCGCCGGTGGCCTTGGATGGGGCGACAGTGACCATCCGCCGGTTTTCCAAGAATCCCATGACCATTGAAAAATTGCTGGAGTACAAGTCCATTACACCGGAGGTGGCGGATTTCCTGGAAAAGGTGGTTTCTTCCCGGCACAACGTGTTTGTCTGCGGCGGTACCGGCAGCGGAAAGACTACATTCTTAAACGCGATTTCCAACTTCATACGGCCCTGGGAACGTGTGATTACTATTGAAGACTCGGCGGAATTGCAGATCAAGAACATTCCCAATATTGTCCGTTTGGAGACTCGAAAGGCCAATTCCAGAGAAGCCAACGAAATCACCATTCGGGACCTGATCAAGGCCTCGTTGCGAATGCGGCCGGACCGAATCATCGTCGGTGAGGTCCGGGGCGAGGAAGCGCTGGACATGCTGCAGGCCATGAATACCGGCCACGACGGCAGCCTTTCTACCGGCCACGCCAATTCGCCGGAAGGTATGCTGAGCCGTCTGGAAACCATGGTGCTGACAGGCAGCGCGGATCTGCCGCTGGAGGCTATCCGTCAGCAGATTGCGTCGGCGGTGGATTATATCATCCATCTGTCCAGACTTCGAGATTTTTCTAGAAAGTGCATGGAAATCACGGAAGTAGTGGGGTATGAAAACGGCAGGATTCTGCTGAATCCCATTTATAAGTTCCAGGAGGATAAATATAGCACCTTAACGAAGGTATCCGGTTCCCTAGTGCGGACGGATAATCCCATAATTCACCAGGATAAATTTATTCTGGCGGGAATTTACGACTATCTGGAGGATGGAAATGGCAGAGGAAAGCAGAGAAAAGGTAAGGATTAAATATTATGAATGCAATATGTCGAAGCAGGAGCACCTGCTTGCATATCTGGCGTTTGCGGTGGCCATCGGAGTGATTCTGTTCATTTATTATCACGTGTGGATTGTCTCCATTGTCGGCGGCCTTCTCATTGCCATAGCGCAGGAGAAGAACTATTCCAAGTCCGTGATTCGGAAACGGCAGGGAAAGTTGCGGATGCAGTTCAAAGAATTTCTGGAGATTATCTCAATTTCCGTCAGCGGAGGTAGCGGCCGTTCCATGGAAAATGCGGTGGCGGATTCCCTGCGGGAGCTGCAGATGATCTATAACAAAGATTCGGATATCGTCCGTGAGATCGGTCTGATTGTGACGGACTACCGGCAGGCCGGTATCCCCATGTCCCGGGGATTTGCGGAACTGGGAGAGCGCAGCGAGATTGATGATATTGTCAGCTTCGCGGCTATTTACAAAACCATAGAAGGAAAGACCAGCGATTTCGGCTACATCATTTCCCAGACCAGGGACATTATCAAGGACAAGTCGGAAATTACCATGGAAATCGAAACCAGCATTACCTCCGCCAAGTCGGAGACCTATATGATGTTGGTGTTACCGCTGATTCTGGTGGTAGTGATGTCGGTTATGGGAAGTGGTTTTCTGGACTCCTTGTTTACTACAGCGCTGGGAAGAGGGGCGGCTACCGTGGGCGTGATCTGCACCTTTGTTTCCTATATGCTGGCGTCTAGGGCAGCTGAGATTCAGGTATAAACAGGCGGAGGGAAGACGATGATCGCAGTGGCTTTGATGGTGGTATTTACAATATGCGCCGTATTTTTTCTGATTGAGAGCGGCAAATGTAGCCGCATGGCGGCGGAGATCGTGCTGTCCAGGGCATGGACCAGCCGGTTCGCTAGACAGACGCTGGAGGAAAAGCGGGATGCTTTTGCGGAAGCGTATAAAAAATATCAGAGCGTCAGTGAAAAGAAGGCAAAAAAAACACTGAAAGAGTGGCAGAAGCAGATCGATGCCTATAAGAAGGCAGAAGAGACGTATCTGTCGGGAAAAATATTTTCGGTGCTGGACATGGTGCCTTTGTTCGGGTATCAGTTGATGACGGAGTTGAAGATTAACGCGGACAGCGATTTGTTGCGGAAGCTGGCGGGTAGCTGCGAGCACACCGGATATATCGAGCTGGAACGGGGACAGGAAACCGGCGGAAAGCGCAATTCCTACATCTATGCCTGGTATCTGCTGGCGTCGTTGTTTTCGTTCCTGTATGTGGGCGTCATGCTTTGCTGCTTTGTGGGAACGTTGGTGATGGCGGCGGGAAACAGCGGCCTTATGGGCGTGGCGATGCCTATGGCGGTGGGCCTGGTAGGTCCGGCGCTGTACGGCTATATCCCCTATGACAACCTGCGGGTGAAAGCGCAGCAGCGACAGGAGGAAATCGACCGCGACTTCCCCAATGCCATTTCCAAAATCGTGTTGCTGGTCATGGCGGGTATGAACATTATAAAAGCACTGGAAGAGACGGCAGCCAGCGATGATTCCATGATTTACCGGGAGTTGAGGCTGGTGATCAAGGAAATGAACCAGGGCTCAACGGTGCAGCAGGCTTTTACTCGTCTGCAGTGCCGGTGCAGCAATAAATTTCTGGACAAAATGGTGTCCATTGTGACCAAGAGCTATGTGTCGGGCAACGCCAACCTGGCATCGGATCTGAAAGTGATCAACGACGAGTGCTGGCTGGATAAAAAGCATCAGGCCAGACGTATGGGAGAGTCGGTACAGAACCGGCTGTTTGTGCCCACGATGCTGATGTTCGTGGGAATTCTGGTTGTGATTGTCGTACCTGCCATGGCTGGATTCAGTTTTTAGAGACCGGTTCCGGCAGGATGATAATAGAAAAATTTTCAGGAGGAAAGAGTCATGAAATATCTGGACAATCTGTACATGCAAGGGCTTCTGCTTGCCGCGAAAGGCCGTGACAAGACAAAAGATTTTCTTGCTTCGCAGGATGGAGTATCCAATGTGGTTGCGACCATCATCATTCTGCTGATTGTAGTGCTTCTGATCGGCGTGTTCTGGGATAGACTGCAGGAGTGGCTGAGCGGAATCATGGATCAGATTTTTGGTTCGTCGTTTACCGCGGACGGACTGTAAACTGCTTTTTGCGGCAGGAAATGAATCAGGGAATGAGGGACTAGACAGATGCAGAACGGAAGAATTTGGAAAAAGGGAAAGAAACAGGAAGGCGGATATGTGGAAGTGGAAGCGGCCATTATTCTGCCGTTGGGGATCCTTAGTGTTCTGATGCTTCTGTATCTGTCCCTCTTTCTGTTTCAGAGGGCCAATCTGCAGGCATGTCTGGAGACGGCTCTGGTGTATTACAAAAATACAGTGACGGACACCTATGTCAGCAAAAATGAAGAAGTGGAGTATCTGTTGGAGGAAGACAGCTATATGGGTGCCGGTAATTCCTACAGCGTGTCCGGGCCGCTGAACCCCTACCGGGGGATGTTCGGAGATGGAAATGATCTGAATTCGCAGGAAGCGTTTGAATCCTATTTTTATTCCATTGCCGGCGATATGCTGTTTGACGAGGATCTGGAACTGACCATCGACTACAGCAACTATGTGGTTTTCAAGCAGTTTGAGGTGACCGCGGTTCAGAAAGTGGGTG
>CALWQE010000256.1 GCA_944383605.1 uncultured Lachnospiraceae bacterium | reverse complement strand
GAAAAACAGAAAATGACGCATCATTCGGACGGCGATGCCAGAAGAGAACAGCGCGGCCATCCGCCGGAGAAAAAGGGAATAGCCGGGCCGCCCGCCGCATAATATAGGAAAAACAGACTGGCTGCAGGAGACAGGATTGAACAGACTGGTAAAAAAGCTGGGATTTTACACGGTTTCTTCCGTAATCCTGGGTATGATGATTCTGCTGCTTCATGATTTTTTCATGGTAAATTCTACTTATTATCAGCTGGCTTATGATACGGAGCAGACGGCTGCGTTCCGGGCGGCGTCCTTTCCCGGCGGCGGCCTGGCGCGGCTGTATGAGCTGGCAGAGCAGTGGGAGGAAGACCCTTATGATGTGATTACAGTGGCCATGATTGACAGCGGCTACTGCTTTGACGGGGCAGCCGGCAGGCTGTCCCATCTTCAGTTTCAGCAGCTGCTGGCCGGGATCCAGAACCAGAAGCCGGCGGAGTACAGACGGCTGCGGGGCTGTTATGAGGCAATGCTTTCTGATCTGGCCTGCTTTCCGGTGCTGCTGGATCCCCGGCGGGATATCCGGCGGCTGAACTATGAAAACGGCTGGGGAGACGGGCGCAGCTATGGCGGGGAGCGGCTCCATGAGGGAACGGATCTGATGGACAGGGAGAATGAACGGGGGATGCTGCCGGTGGTCAGTATGACAGACGGGACTGTAACCCGGCTGGGCTGGCTGGAGCAGGGAGGATACCGGGTAGGCGTGACCTCTCCCTCCGGGGGTTACTATTATTACGCCCATCTGGCTTCCTATGCGGAAGGCATGGCAGAGGGAGTTCCGGTAAAGGCAGGGCAGCTGCTGGGATATATGGGCGATACCGGCTACAGCGCCGTAGAGGGAACTACGGGGAATTTTGACGTCCATCTCCATGTGGGAATTTACCTGAATGCCGGCACCAGCGAGGAGGTCAGCGTCAATCCCTACTGGATTCTGAAATATCTGGAAGGCTTTCAGATCTCTTACCGTTACTTTAACTGATCAAAATACAGCCCGGCTATTGCTAATTCACCCCAAAACCTTTATAATGCTTATAGGCTGACGGCGGAACAGAGGCCGCCGGAGCGAGATAGAAAATACTAAGACAGAGGAAGCATTGTGAGTTATAAATTAGAAGAAGAACTGACAGAACTGGCGAAAAATATCGAAACGGTTATTACCGATTCTCTGGACTCTCTGGAGCTGAACAAAGCGAAGGCCCAGGTCAATTCCGCGATGGACCATGCCATCGATGAGGTGCGCAGGGCCCTGGGCCAGGCGGGAACGAAGCTGAACCAGGCGGGAGAGAAGCTGGATCAGACGCTGGGGCAGGCGGCAGGCCGGAGCAGGCAGAAAGACGGGGAGAGCGGCGCAAAACAGAGCTGGACGGGGAAAGGCAGGATGGGACGGATGGCCAGGAGGATTCCCGACATCAGCAGGATGACGCCCTCCCAGCTGCTGCGGTACTCCCAGATTCCGGTCAGCAGAAATCCGGCAGGAAAAACCTCCGGGATGGTTTACGCGGCTCTGGGCATTACCGGCCTGGTGATTTTTGTTCCCACGCTGCTGGGCGGCCTGGCTGCCACGGTCGCTTCGGGATTTTCCGGCCTGATGACAGGCGGGCTTCTTTTTATCGCCGGCCTGACGGCGGGAAGCGGGCTGCTGGCCTCCAGAGGATTTTCTCTGCGGAAGCGGGTGAAGCGTTTTTACCGTTATCTGCGGATCATCAATAACCGGACATACTGTGACGTAAAAGAATTGATATCCAGCCAGGGGGCTGAGCCTAAACTGGTGATGAAGGATCTGAAGACCATGATCCGTCTGGGCATGTTCCGTGAGGGGCATCTGGATGAATCCGGCTCTACCCTGATGCTGACAGACGCCACCTATCAGCAATATCTGGAGGTGCAGAAGCAGCGCAGGCAGGAGGAAGAGCAGGCCAGGAAAGAACAGGCCATGATTGCAGAGAACCCGGAGATGGCCGCGCTGAAGGAGGCCGTAGAGGAGGGCGGGCGCTATATCGGGATGATCCGCCAGGCAAACGCGGAAATTCACAGCCAGGATATGTCCCGGAAGCTGGACCGGCTGGAGGATATTACAAAAAAGATTTTTGAACATATTCAGAATCACCCTCAGAACCTGGGCGATCTGCGGAAGTTTATGAACTATTATCTGCCTACCACCCTGAAGCTGGTGCGGGTATACTGCGAGCTGGAAAACCAGCCGGTAGAAGGGGACAACATCATGAGCGCGAAGGCAGATATTGAGAAAACAATGGATACCATTAACGTGGCTTTTGAAAACCTGCTGGACGATATGTTCGAAGATACAGCCATGGATGTTTCTACAGATATTTCAGTCCTGAAAACCATGCTGGCCCAGGAGGGGCTGACGGAGTCAGAGCTGGATTCTTTAAAATCTTAAACAGGAGGCACATATGAGCGACATTACGTTGACACTGGATCCTTTTGGAGAGGAGAGCGCGCCCGCCGCGCCGGAGCCGCAGAAAGCGGAGGACGCTGTATTTCAGGAAATGCAGCTGTCTGAACAGGAGCAGGCGATGGTGGAGCAGTTTGCCCAGAAAATTGACATCAGCAATTCCACCCAGGTGCTGCAGTTCGGCGCCGCAGTACAGAAAAAAATCGCTGATTTTTCCGGCACTGCTCTGGAAAATGTGCGCACCAAGGATCTGGGCGAGGTGGGAAATATTCTGTCCAGCGTGGTGACGGAGCTGAAAAGCTTTGACGTGAATGAGGAAGAGGATAAGGGGCTCTTTGGCTTTTTCAAAAAAAGCAGCAATAAGGTTACTGCACTGAAGACAAAATATGACAAGGCGGAAAACAATGTGGAAAAAATCTGCCAGGTGCTGGAGGGGCATCAGGTGCAGCTGCTGAAGGATGTGGCCATGCTGGACAAGCTGTATGAGATGAACCTGGATTATTTTAAAGAGGTCACCCTTTATCTGGCAGCAGGCAAATATAAGCTGGAACAGATCAAAAGCCATGACCTGGCAGAGCTGCAGAAAAAGTCAGAAGCCAGCGGCCGGCCGGAGGATGCCCAGGCGGCAAATGATCTGGCTGCGATGTGCAACCGTTTCGAAAAAAAGCTGTATGACCTGGAGCTGACCAGGATGATTTCCATTCAGATGGCGCCTCAGATCCGTATGGTGCAGAACAATGATACCCAGATGTCCGAGAAGATCCAGTCTACCCTGGTGAATACCATCCCGCTCTGGAAGAGCCAGATGGTGCTGGCGCTGGGGCTGGCCCATTCTGAGCAGGCAGCCAAAGCGCACCGGGAAGTGACCGACATGACCAATGAGCTGCTGCGCAAAAACGCGGAGATTCTGAAGACCTCCACGATTGCCACAGCCAGAGAGTCAGAGCGGGGCATTGTGGATATGGAGACGCTGAAGCACACCAATGAGAGCCTGATCAGCACCCTGGATGAAGTGATGCAGATTCAGGCTGAGGGCCGCCAGAAACGGCAGGAAGCGGAGGCGGAGCTGACGAAGATGGAAGAACAGCTGAAGTCCAAGCTGCTGGAGGTCAGCAGAGGAAGAAAGACAGCGAACTGACAGCCGGCGGGAAAGAGGCAGAAGGAGAGCAGACGTGAAGGTATGCGGGATTATCGCGGAGTACAATCCATTCCATAACGGCCATTTATACCATCTGGAAGAAAGCCGCCGCAGGTCCGGGGCAGACTATGTGGCGGTGGTGATGAGCGGCAGTTTCGTCCAGAGAGGGGGGCCTGCTTTTCTCGACAAGTATACCCGGACAGAACTGGCGCTCAGGGGCGGGGCCGATCTGGTGATCGAGCTCCCCGCCCTTTTTTCATGCGGCAGCGCAGAGGATTTCGCCGGGGCAGGGGTGGCTTTGCTGGACCGGCTGGGGGTGGTGGATACGCTGTCCTTTGGAACAGAGGCGGAAAATCTGGATTTCCTTGCCGCCGCCGCGGCGCTGCTGGCGGAGGAGCCGCCGGAACTGTCCCGCAGCCTGCGGGAGGGGCTGCGGGAGGGAAAATCCTATCCTCAGGCCAGGGCAGAGGGGCTGCGTCTGGCCTGCGAGGCCAGAGGGATTCTCTGGGAGCCGGGCCAGGCGGCTTCCCCCAATAATATTTTGGCGCTGGAATACCTGAAAGCGCTGCGCCGCCAGTCTTGTGCCATCCGCCCTCTGGCGGTAGCCAGAAAAGGGGAGGGATATCACAGCCTGCGGCTGGATAGCCCTTTTTGTTCTGCGACAGGGCTGCGGCGGCTGATGGAGGCTTCCGAAAGCTTTCCGGAGGAAAAGGCGGGGCAGGCTATGCCGGAATGGGCGGTCAGGCTGCTGAAGGAAAAATGGCGGCAGACCTTTCCGATCGAGGCGGATGATTTTTCCGCGATGCTGGCCTATCAGCTGCTGGCTGCCAGGAACCGGGGACAAGGAGGCTGGCTGGACGTGCCGGAAGATATGGAGCGCCGGATCCGAAAGCATATGACAGAATACCGCGCTTTTTCCCAGTGGGCTGCCCTGCTGAAAACCAGGCAGTACACCTATACCCGGACGGCAAGGTGCCTTTGCCATATTTTGCTGGGTATTTCGAGCGAGCTGGGGGAAAGGCGCAGAGAGGGAGGCTGGTGCGGCTATGCCAGGCTGCTGGGGATGCAAAAATCGGCAGGGCCGCTGCTGAAAGCCATCCGGGCCAACAGCGCCATTCCTGTGGTGGCCCGGATGGCCAGAGATATCCGGCTGCTGGGAAGTGAGGAGCGGGAGGTGCTGGAGACAGAGCTGTTCGCTTCCCGGCTGTACGCGCTGGTTCAGGGCCGGAAATATCCGGAGGCGCCGCCCCTGCCGGAGGAATACCGGGCTGGTCTGGTGGTGGTCTGAGCAATTACTGTACCTGTTAAAAAACATCCAAATAATCTTGTACCTGGTCTGGAAATGGAGTATAATATTGACAAACAGACCGTACAGTCCGAAACCATTCTGTGCGAAACAGACAGATTTTTACGGTTTCCTGTACGAGGAGAGGAAAGGAGTCAAAGAATCATGGGATTTATTGACACAGTAAAAGCGAGAGCGAAAGCAAATAAAAAATCTATTGTTCTTGCAGAGGGCATGGACGCCAGAATTTATGAAGCGGCGGCAAAATGTATC
>CALWQE010000255.1 GCA_944383605.1 uncultured Lachnospiraceae bacterium | reverse complement strand
ATTTATTCATTCATGCGTTTGTCGTGATAAACCGCCGCAGAAGATCCATATGCGGGACACAGAGGGAAACTGGCATTGGCCCTTTGTGTATCAGATGGAATCAGAATTTGATTTTAATACCGGTCTGACGGAATGGGCCGAAAATACAGAAACCCGCTATCCGATCCGCTTTTTTGTCAAAGGCAGCGAATATCGTTTTTTGGGATTCACATGTGATATTCATTTATTTGGAGCGCCGGGCACGAATCTGAATCTTTTCGGGACAAACGCTTCCGGTCAGGATGTATTTTCCTGCATCCTGTATGGAGGAAGGGTATCATTGATGATAGCGGGAATTACGATGGTAATCACATTGCTTCTGGGGACGGCGGTAGGGATGATCTCCGGCTATTTCAAAGGGGCGGCGGATTTGATTCTGCAGCGTATCATAGAGCTGTTTGTGATTGTGCCCAGCATTCCGCTGGCCTTGGCGATGGCAGCTTTTCTGCCTTCTGATATGAATGCGACAGTGCTGATCATATGCATATCCTGTGTGCTGGCTTTCAGCGCATGGGGAAATGTGGCCCGGCAAATCAGAGGAAAGACATTGACGATCAGGGAAAGCATCCATGTCAGGGCTGCGGTTTCTCTGGGTGCGTCCACACCGCGGATTTTATTGAAACATATTCTTCCGTCACTGTATAACCATCTGATTGTCCTGGCTACGCTGACGATTCCGACGACGATCATTGCGGAATCCGGGCTCAGTTATCTGGGATTCGGCGTCCGCTCTCCGTATACCAGCTGGGGACGGCTTCTGGGAGAGGCACAGAAATATAGCGTTATGTCTTTAAATCCATGGATGCTGATTCCCGGAGCGGCGATTGTGATTGTGGTGATCTCGCTGAACTTTATCGGTGACGCTCTGCGGGACGCCGTTGACCCTTATATGCGGTGAGAAAGGTGGATTTTATGGGAAATACAACAGCGCTTTTAAATGCGGAACCAGACTGTAAAGAAGTGTTTCATGATCCTGCCAATACTTTTTTCCATCTGGAGGAAATCAGCTCTTTTGATCCGGAAAACCTGACTGGAAAATTGCTGTGGAAACGGTATGGACTGAAAACCAGGATGTCCTTTAACCAGATGTCTATGCCTTATGAGCAGACGTGCAGGTGGGAATTTCCTGATGAATATGGACAGGATAAAGAGCTGGATTTTGATCTGAGCTTTGTTGGAGACGGCGTGCTCCGGCTGCGGATGAGCGCCAAAGGGGCCTTGCCGCCCCGCGAAGCTCCTTCTGAGATGCTTTGTCCGGTGAAAGAGACGAAATGGAACTGTATCCGGCAGGATGGACAGCTTATCTATACCGGACAGAGGGGCCGGATTTGCCTGAAAGAGAATCCGCTGGAAATAGAGCTTCAGGACGATGGGGGACAGAGGCTTACAAAATTTGTCCTGGTTCATAATCAGCAGGGACTGGTGAATGACAGGCCGGTTCCCACCTCTGTAGTCCGGCGTGCGGATGATCTGCGCAGGATGATATCCGTCTGTCTGACGATGGAGCCGGGAGAACATTTTGCAGGGTGCGGGGAATCCTTTACCAGCGTAGATAAACGGGGCCAGAAACTGAATATGTGGGCCTGTGATCCCAAGGGCGTGATGGGTTCTGAGATGTATAAACCGGTACCCTTTTATATCAGCAGCCGGGGATATGGCTTGTTTCTTCATCATTCTGCGCCCAGTACCTTTGATTTCGGAACATCCTATGCCGGCGCAGTGAATCTTTATCTGGATGCGGAATGGGCGGATCTGTTCTTTTTCTTCGGCATGCCCCGTCAGATTCTGGATGATTATACCGCCCTGACTGGGAAAAGCCCGGTTCCTCCTTTATGGTCTTTTGGGCTGTGGATGAGCCGGTGCAGCTACAAAAGCCAGGGAGAGGTCATGGAGGTGGCAGACCGGATGCGGGAATGCCGGATCCCCTGTGACGTGATTCATATCGATACGGGATGGTTTGAGACAAACTGGAGATGCGACTTTCGTTTTTCCCCTTCCCGCTTCCCTCAGGCCCGGCATATGCTGGAACGACTGAAAAAAATGCATTTTCATGTAAGCCTGTGGATGATGCCTTATTTTAATCCCAATAACAGTCTGTATTCTTATATTACAGAAAAGGGTTATAGCGTACAGGGGATGGACGGAGGCCTTCCCACGGAGGACGCGGTTCTGGACTTTTCCAATCCTGACGCAGTGCTGTGGTTTCAAGGAATTTTAAAGGAACTGTTGGAAATGGGCGTGTCTGTTATGAAGACAGATTTTGGCGAGGCAGGGCCTCTGCGGGGACTTTATGCGTCAGGCAGGACTGGCAGAACAGAGCATAATCTATATCCGCTCCGTTATCAGAAAGCCGTGTTTGAAATTTCCAGAAAGATATGCGGGAAAGGGCTGATCTGGGCGAGAGCCGGCTGGGCAGGAGGACAGAGATACCCATTACATTGGGGAGGGGACTCTGAATCGACCAATGGAGGGCTGGCGGCATCCATACGGGGCGGGATTTCTCTGGGGGCGTCAGGTTATACTTACTGGAGCCATGATATCGGAGGATTTTGTAAAACCTGCCCTGAGGAATTGTATCTGCGCTGGCTGGCGTTTGGCATTTTCAGTTCCCACACACGGTGCCATGGACAGACCCCGAAAGAGCCCTGGACAATGAGCCCGGAGGGTATGGATCAATTCCGGCGAATTGTGGAAACCAGATATCAGCTTTTGCCTTATATCTATACGCAGGCTGTGCTGGCTTCCCGCAGAGGATTGCCTGTGCTGCGGGGGCTGTTTATCGATTATCCGGAGGATCCGGTTTGCTGGATGACAGAGGATGCTTACTTGTTCGGAGATGATCTGCTGGTGGCGCCGCTGCTGTCAGAGGAGACTGGCAGGCATGTATATCTGCCGGAAGGGCGATGGGTGGACTATCAGACCGGGCAAATATATGAAGGAGGACGGATGCGGAAACTGTCAGCGTCCTGGCTGCCGATCATTGTGCTGGTGCGTTACGGCGCCGCCATTCCGCATGCGCCCCTGGTTCAGTCTGCAGAGGAGCTGGACTGGAGCAAAGTGAAGTTTCGCCATTATCCGGATTCAGCGCCGGGAAAAGGAGTCTTATGCATGCCTGACGGACGGGAACAATATTATGGGGAGGCGCAGAAATGATGCAAATTAAGGATTATCAGGCGTTTTGGGAAGAAAATGAAAGGGCTTTCCGGTTTGACGGCAGTTCAGACCGGCTTCCTGTAGATTTATTTTTAAACGGGGATTGGATTTGTGATTACATGCAGGCAGACTGCCCCCGTTATTATACAGAATATGAATACCAGAAACAGATCCGGGAATGCTGCAGCCGTGTGACGGAAGCGGAGTTGGGACACAGGATCAAACCGTCTGTTGATTTTGGCGTGGTGCAGGACGTATCCATATATGGCGGGCGGTTTCAGTGCCGGCCCCATGCAACACCGGTGATGACCCATGTGATCGAGAAGCCGGAGGATATCCCGGAACTGGTACAGCGGATGAAAAAAGTAAATATTCTGGATGCGGGACTGGTTCCGGTTTATTTGCAGTGGCGGGACTGGATTGATCGGGATTATGGGATCACGCTGACTTACGGAGACGCTATAAAGGGCGGCGCCACTACGATGGCGCAGCTGTGCGGCGTGACAAATTTCTGTACATGGATTATGACCAATCCGGATGAAATGCATCTGCTGGCAGACTGCTGGCTGGAAACGGCAATCCGTTATGTAGACACAATGCGGGCGGAAACGGGATATGTGCCGGGGGATATCAGGAAATTTTCTATGATGAGCGATGTAGCGGGACTTTTGTCAGCGCCGCTGTATGATGAGTTCCTGAAGGACGCAGAAGGAGAGCTGTACAGGCGCTATGCCGGCGGGCCAGGAGACCGGCGTTATTATCATGCGGACTATCATTTGATGCATATTTTGCCTTTGCTGCGTGATATAGGGGTAAATGAGGTAAATATTGATCCCTATGTTGACTGCAGCCAGATCCTGTCGGTGATTCCGGACGCATTGATTTGGGGGCAGATTCCGCCGACCAAAGTGCTGCTTTATGGTTCGCCGGAGGAGATACGGCAGTGTGTGAAACGGGACGTCAGTCAGGCAGGGGCATCCAGACAGCTGGTGATCGGTCCTGCCGGCAGCATTAATCCTGGAACATCTTTTGAAAACCTGCGGGCAATGTGTGAAGCCGCAGAAACATACGGACGGATTTTTATTTCAGGAGAGGAGCGTATCAGATGAAAATGTATATGCAGACAAGAGCGATTGAGATTCATGATACCCATACGATGTGGAATCCGCAGAAGATGGAGCGGATTGTGGAATTTATGGTTCGGCATCATATGAATACTCTGATCTTTCACGAAAATGATTTGATCGATAAGCTGGTATATCCATCCATGCTGTATACAGATGCGAAAACAGATGGAAATATTTATGGAATCTATCAGAAAATTTATGAGCAAATTTATGAAAAGACGCCCAGCCCCTTTGTTTTTTGCGATGAGAAGCCGATATTTGTGGAGCTGATGAGAAATATTGTCAGGAATGCGGCAAGCAGGGGAATCCGTGTGTTTTTTCAGAATAAAGAGCTGTGGCATGCTGATCTGATCTATCAGTCTTCGGCGGCTCATGATGGAATCGTGTGTCCAACAGATCCTTTTTGGTGGGAAACGTATTTGCCGGCAAAATACAGGGAGCTGTTTGAGACGTTTCCGGAAATAAGCGGTGTGATTACTTCTACAGGTACGAGGGAAAGCCGAAGCTCTCTGGCCCATGGCCGGTGTAAATGCCGCCGGTGCCGGGAGATGGATCTTCACACATGGCAGAAGCATATTATTATGGCGATTTATGAGCCGGTGAAGGCGTATGGAAAGCAGCTGGTAGTCCGTGATTTTACTTATTATGCCGATGAACAGGAGGGATTGCGGGCCGGAATACTGGAATTGCCGGAAGACATTATCATTTCCATTAAAAATACGCCGCAGGATTTTTATCCTACATTTCCGGATAATCAATTAATCGGTCATGTAGATGGTCATGAACAGTGGATCGAATATGAAGCGATGGGAGAGTATTATGGGTTTGGCGTGCTGCCCTGTCCGCTGATTGAAGATATCAGACGCCGGATCCGTTATGCGCTGGAACATGGCGCAGATGGATTTACCGCCCGTGTGGACTGGGAAGCGATGCCCAATCATTCTGCTTTCGACACGATCAATGCATTGAATGTGTATGCGTCTGCTATGCTGTCGCAGAATGTGGAATTGCCTGCGGAAGAGATTTATTATGCGTGGCTGTCAGAATATGAACTTTTCCAGCCGGGACTTTCAGAAGAAGAGAAATATCAGTGTATTCGCCGCATGATGGAGTATACAGAACCTGCCTGGGAGATTATGCGCCGGGCTTGCTATATCAATGACTATCTGTTCAGCTCTAACAGTAAAATTCCGGCCGATATCAGACATGGCATGTTTCTGGCGAAAGAACATCATGGATTGCAGAAATGGTTCCCGGAACGGCAGCATGATTTTGATATGACGAAAGAAAATATCGATAAATTCCGGCTGGAAAAGGAAGAAAGCGTGAAAATGGCCCACACATTATATGGACTGATTCTCAGGGGGAATCCGGGCCTGAAAGCGGATTATTATGAGAGGCTGGTTCGGCAGTATGAGATGTATATTCCTTATTGTGAGATGTTTCGCTGTGTAGCCAATGTATTTCTGGCAGCAGTGGGGAAAGAAGCGCTGCAGGATCAGGAAGGCGCTTTTCATGCACTGCAGGAGCTGATTGTATGCGAAAATCAGTTAAAACATTATAAACTTCCTGTTTTCTCTTATCCGGGCAGTGTTCTGCTTTGCTATGAGAAGGTACATTATTTTCGTTTAGATGCAGAACGTGTACTCCATGAATTATATCCGGAACAATGAAGTGAGCAGATCTTATAAGCAAGGATGGTGGGGAATGTGTATTTGCTGGGGATTGATATCGGAACTTCTGCGGTGAAGGGAGGGCTTTTCGATAGCCAGGGACATGCAGAAAGGCTGGAGTCAGCGGAATACGGAATGGAACAGCCCCGCAGCGGGTGGGCAGAACAGAACCCTGAAGTATGGTGGCAGGCAGTAAGGCAGGTAATCAGAAAACTGACCGCACATGACAGGATGGTTGGGAAACAGATTGGGGCGATTGGTCTTTCCGGTCAGATGCATGGACTGGTGATGCTGGACAGCCAGGGCAATGTTCTCCGTCCCTGTATTTTATGGTGTGACGGACGCAGCGGAGAGGAATGCAGGGAGATAGAATGGATGGCCGGGGCAGAGAAAATCCGGCGCATTACGGCAAATCCGGTACTGCCAGGATTTACAGCCGGCAAAATACTATGGGTACGCCGCCATGAGCCGGAGATTTATGAGAAATGCCGTCATATTCTTCTTCCGAAAGATTATGTTCGCTATCGCCTGACAGGAGAACTGGCCAGCGATGTGTCAGATGCGTCGGGAACAAATCTGCTGGATGTGGAGAGACGGCAGTGGCGCGGGGAGCTACTGGCCAAGCTGCAGATCGAAATGGAATGGATGCCCAGGTTATATGAGTCTGCAGAAATCACTGGTGTGGTCAGCAGACAGGCTGGGGAGGAAACCGGTCTTCTGCCTGGAACACCGGTAGTCGGCGGGGCTGGCGATAACATGGCTGCGGCGGTAGGATGCGGCGTGGTCAGAGAAGGGAAGGCATTTAATACGATCGGAACCTCCGGCGTAATTTTTGCTCCAATGAAGCGTATGCGTGCCGATCCGAAAGGAAGAGTACATACGTTTTGCCATGCGGTTCCAGGCATGTGGGCAATGATGAGCTGTACACTGGCGGCGGGGCTGTCTGTACAGTGGTTTCGGAATCAGTTTTGTGAGACGGAAGATTTTTATTCATGGATGAACGGGCAGTTGGAACATGTGCCGCCCGGCGCCAACGGGGTAGTGTTTCTTCCGTATTTAATGGGCGAGCGTTCTCCTCTTCTGAATGAGCGGATACGAGGCGGCTTCCTGGGGCTGTCTGCCGGCAGCAGCCGGGCCGATTTCATGCGGGCTGTAATAGAAGGGGTATCCTATTCCCAGCGCCAGTGTCTGGATATTTTGCGGGAACAGAATATCGTTCCCGAGGAAATGATTTTGTGCGGCGGCGGTACGAAAAATGATATATGGCGGCAGATTCTGGCGGCATTGTATGAAATGCCTGTGACCCGGATACAGGGCAGCGGAGAAAGCGGCGTTCTGGGCGCGGCTATCCTGGCAGGTGTTGGGGCTGGCATTTACCGGGATGTGTCAGAGGGCTGTACCGCGGCTGTGCATATGATGGAACCGGAGCAGCCGCGGCAGGATTATATGGAGGCTTACCGGAGGCTGTACCCACGGTATTGTCAGGCCAGCGCTGTGATTGCTAACGGCATCATTTAGTTAACACCGTGTGCTCAGAATGGTTAGATTACCTAAAAGGGGTCTAACCATTTTTTTGCTTTTATCCATTTCGATTCTCCTTTGGGAATGTTATGATAATATCCGGCGATTTTTAATATCGTACAGCGTTTCTTTGTGATAAAATCATAGTGTAAGGAAATAAAAAGCCAAGACAGCAGGAGGTGTATGGGGTGTATTTCTGCTATAGCGGGCGCGAAGCAGAATATCTGAAAGCAACCTTATTGCAGCGTAGCAAGTTTGTATCTGTGGGCCGTGGCAGGCGGAGCAATCCCCGGCATGAAAGACTATGGGCCGAAAAAGAACAGGAGGAATGATATGCAGTACATCAGTCATTACATCTCACCTATTGGGAATATATTATTGGCTGCCGATGAGATTGGCCTGACCGGTCTCTGGTTTGAGGGGCAAAAATATTTTGCCCTCTATTTGGACAAGGAGCATGAGGAAAAAGAAATTCCCCTTTTTGAAAAAGTAAAACAGTGGCTTACTATTTACTTTTCGGGGAAAGAACCAGACTTTTCTGTTCCCCTCCATTTTACCGGCACAGACTTTCAAAATGAGGTATGGGAAATCCTCTGTACCATTCCATACGGCCAGACGATTACCTACGGGGAAATTGCAAAGCAGATCGCCGCCAAAAAGGGATTGCCGCGTATGTCGGCACAGGCTGTAGGCGGCGCGGTAGGTCACAATGAAATCTCAATCATTGTGCCTTGCCACCGTGTCGTGGGGACAAATGGCAGCCTTACCGGATATGCAGGCGGCATAGAGAAAAAAGTGGAACTATTGAAACTGGAAAACGTGGATATGAAACAATTTTCTATCCCCAAGAAAGGGACAGCATTATGAAACTAATCGGAGCATTAGGGACTGGCTCTATCCTTTTTTTTACAAAAGAATTAGCAGGCACCTCTTGACAGTTATGACTGGTTTTTGCCTTGTGTTATCAAATGCCGCAGAGCCTTATTTTCAAGGATTCTGCAGCATTTGTTACCTTTTCAAAAATTCAGCCGGCGTGATCGCTGGAACGGAGGAACCGGCAAAGTCTTTGATATTCCTCGTAAGGATATAGCTTGCGCCGTTCCGTTCTGCCACGGCATCCACAACCGCGTCTTCAAAGTCCGGCATGGAGCGCATGAGCGCTGTATGAATATCTACGCCCTGTACGTCCGCAAAGGTGACGATCTGGGAAAGCTGTTCGATCCGCTCCTTTGCCTTTTGCGCGGATTGGAACGCCTTACGGAGCGTATAGAAAATATCCATGGCGGCGGATGCTGAGATCAGACATTCCGCATCGGTTTCAATGGCCTTGCGGAGCGCCTGGTAGGAATCTGCGAAGAATGATTCCCGTTTCTGGACAATATCCAGAATGACATTGGTATCAATCAGTATTCTCATTGTCTGGACAGCCGCTCCTCTCGTATAGTATTTTCGTCCATGGTCTGATCTTCCGGAACAATCCCTACGAGGT
>CALWQE010000254.1 GCA_944383605.1 uncultured Lachnospiraceae bacterium | reverse complement strand
TGTCCCGTTCCTATGGCGAAGCCTTCTACAAAGCCCAGGAAGCAACCCAGTCCCGGCTGCCGCTGGAAGGTACTGTCCTCATTTCCGTCAACCGGAAGGACAAACCGGAGGTAGTGGAAATCGCCCGCGGCTTTTATGAAGACGGATTCCACATCATGGCTACCGGAACCACCTATGATCTGATCCATGCAGCCGGAATCCCTGCGGAAAAGGTGAAAAAGCTGTATGAGGGACGGCCCAATATTATGGATCTGATTACCAATGGAAAGATTCAGCTGATCGTCAATTCTCCTTCCGGAAAGGAAAGCGTACACGATGACAGCTATCTGCGGAAGGCAGCTATCAAAAACAAAATCTCTTACATGACCACCATAGCTGCGGCAAGAGTTGCGGCAAACGGAATCCGCTATATGAAAGAGCATGGAATGGGGGATGTGATCTCCCTGCAGGATATCCATAAAGAAATTCGCGATAAAGAATAAGGTTTTGTTCAGAGGGCAATATATTCAGAACCGCCAGACAGGGCCGCCGCCTTTCGAACGGACACAGGGGCAATGGGAAATTTTATTTCCATTGCCTCTGTCCCCCCAAGCCGGCGGCCCTGTCTGGCGGTTTGCTCCTCCCTCTTCTGCCAGCGGACAGCAAATCCATATCCCCGTTGGGCGTCACTCTGCCGTCTGCTCTGCGCTCCGCAAGGACGCTCAGGGATTCTGCGATAATTCTTTTAACATCTGCCCCGGATTTTCCGCCGCCTTTACTTTTCCGAAGGCTTTCACAATGACCCCTTCTTCGTCAATCAGATAGGTTGTCCGCACCACGCCCATGGTTTTCTTTCCGTACATATTTTTCTCTTTCCATACATCATAGGCCTGAATCGCAGTCAGCTCCGGGTCTGACAGCAGGGTAAAGGGCAGGCCGTATTTTTCCCCGAACTTTTTGTGGGAAGCCACGCTGTCCTTGCTGATCCCAATCACCACCGCTCCCTGCTCCTGAAACTGAGGATACAGATCCCCGAATGCGCAGGCCTGCCTGGTACAGCCCGGCGTATTGTCCCTGGGGTAAAAGTAAAGCACCACCTTTTTTCCCCGGTATTCTTTTAATGTACGCTCTATTCCGTTCTGATCCGGAAGTGTAAAATCCGGCGCCTCTGTTCCGATTTCCAGCATCTTTCCTTCCTCCTTCTGATGATTCTGCGCTGGGATATTTTATCCTTTCAGCCCTCTGGCCTGTCTGTCCATATCTTCTATTACAATGTCATAGATTTCTCCCAGAGAGGCGCAGTATTCCAGCACCTTCCAGGGCTCGTTGGTATGAAAATGAATCTTAATCAGATCCTCATCTCCCACCGCCAGCAGACAGTCTCCCTGAAAATGCTCCGTAAAGTAATCGCTGATCTCATCCTCATCCAGATTTTCTCCCTCAATCAGCAGCTGTGTGTCATAACGAAATTCCAGCATTCTTATTCTTCCTCCTTTTCTTGCTTGCTCTTCGATATTTTATACTCTTTTATTCTTTCACTGCTTATCCCGCGCGGTTCTGGTTTTTCTGTTTTCCCAGTCCTCACAGCCTTTCTGTTCCTCCAGCCTCGCCCGGCTTCTGCCGTGTTTTACGGCCCGGCCGCCAGACAATCCAGCTTTTCCCCCGCCAGCCGATACACTGTCCAATCCTTCATTGGCTCAGCACCCGTGGACAGATAGAAATCAATGCTGGGCCGGTTCCAGTCCAGGCACCACCATTCCAGCCTGCCGCAGCCCCGCTCTCTGCCGATCCTGGCCAGCTGGGCCAGCAGCCCCCGTCCATAACCCCGACCTCTGTACGCCGGCATCACAAACAGATCCTCCAGATATATGCCCGCCCGCCCCAGAAAGGTAGAAAAATTATGGAAAAACAGGGCAAACCCTACTTCCCTGTCCCCCTCCATGGCAAAGATCACCTCTGCTTTTTTCTTTTCAAACAGCCACTCCTCCAGCAGCGCCTCTGTCGTCACCACCTGATCCAGCATATGCTCATAGTCTGCCAGCGCCCTGATAAACTCCAAAATCAGCGGTACATCCGATCTGTCTGCGTATCGGAACCGCTTTTCTTTCTGTCCCTGTTTTTCTTCCTGTTTCAAACGAATCCTCCTTCTTTCCTGTACCTCTGTCCACAATTCTATGCCGCAGGTATTTCTGAGCAAACGCCCTACGGCACGCAAAATGTTACGATTACCACCTCCGGCCTGTTATTCAACCGAAAGGGCAATACGCTGTTTCCCAGTCCCCTGCTGACTATCATGTTTGTTTTTCCCTCTGTATACAGGCCGGCGTCATATTTCGGAAAAAGTCCCTGATTGGGGGCGATCACCCCGCCGATAACAGGCAGACGAAACTGCCCGCCATGGGCATGGCCGGTTAGTACCAGATCAATCTGCTGGCTCACATAAGCGCCAAACGTCTCCGGCCTGTGGGACAGCAATATCCGATAACTGTCTGCCAGCTCCATAGCCGACAGCTTCTCTTCAAAATAGGCCAGAGAATCCTCCAGTTCCTCATCCTGCTCCTCAAACCGGGGATCGTCCAGGCCGATCAGCTGGATACTCCCGCCTTCACGCTCCAGGTTCACCGCCTCATCTCTGAGAACCGTCACACCGATCTCCTCCAGCCGCTGCTCCAGCTCTTCATACTGCTCTTTCAGCCTGGCCTCATGATTTCCTGTCACAAAATAGCAGGGAGCAATTTGTGCTGCTTCTCCGGCAAACTTTACCGCCCTGTCCATATCCGTATGAACAGAATCCACCAGGTCGCCGGTCAGCGCGATCATATCAGGCTGCTCTGCCTGCAGCAGCTTGAGCAAATCCCCGTTTTCTTCGCCAAATTCCGCATTATGAAGATCGGAAACCTGGGCGATCCGCCAGCCGTCAAAAGAGGCCGGAATCCTTTCTGACACGATCTGAATCCTTGTTGTTTCCAGAGCCGTATTTCCCCAGACTGTCCACAGGATGACCAACAGGGCCAAAGGCAAAATCACAAGCCATTTCACCGATTTCTTTTTTATCATTTTTGTTCTGATCCGCAGTTTTTCTTCATCCATTCCATTCCTGACAACTCTTTCTTCCTGAATTTGTTCCCAAAAAGGAGTAAATTGTACCCTTTGTCAAGGACATTTTTAATTATTTACAATAGGGAACATATATTCTTTCTATGATGAGTTATAACTCCCTCTAATGGATAAATTCCTGTTGTTATATACTTATAATACTCATTTGGAGACAGCTTTGACAACTGCCATTGATACCGTCCATTGTTATAATAATTCATCCAGTCATCTATTATGGCCTTCACTTCCCTGAAGTTTTTGCAGGCACTGACATCTATCTCATCTTTCATATGGCCAAAGAAACTTTCTTGCGGGGCATTGTCCCAGCAGTTTCCCCGCCTTGACATGGATTGGCGTAATTGCTTGTCCTTTACCAGGCGAATAAAGCTCATGCTTGTATAATGGCATCCCTGATCACTGTGAATCAGGGTCTCTTTCCCAAGCTCAATTCCATGCTCTTTTACCAGTTTATTAACTGTCTCCAACACAAAATCTACTTCCAATGAATCGCTCACTACATAAGACAATATTTGCTTTGTATATGCGTCCAGGATTGTTG
>CALWQE010000253.1 GCA_944383605.1 uncultured Lachnospiraceae bacterium | reverse complement strand
CCTCATCGGAATGGAGGCCGTATTTTTCATCCCGCAGCATAAACTGGTTATTTCCGATCGGCTGAATCTCCAGATAGTCATAAAATTTAACCAGGCGGGAAATCTCCGCGTCCTCCGCCCCGCTTCTCACCGCCTGGAACAGTTCTCCCGCCTCGCAGGCCGAGCCGATGAGCAGCCCCTCCCGGTACTGCTCCAGCAGCGTCTTCGGGATTCTGGGACGGCGGGCGTAATAGGTAATATGGGACTCGGAGACCAGCCGGTACAGATTGATCCGCCCGGTATTATTTTTCGCCAGGATAATCACATGGTACATGGGCAGCTTTTTAATCAGCTCCGGATCCGGTTTCCCTGCCTCATTCAGCTGATCCAGGTTTTCAATGCCCCGTTCCTCCAGCATTTTGACAAATTTCAGGAAAATCAGGGCCGTACATTCCGCATCGTCCACCGCCCTGTGATGGTTTTCCAGCTCAATATTCAGATGGCGGGCGATGGTATCCAGCTTGAACCGTTTCAGGCTGGGCAGCAGCAGCCGGGCCAGGCTGACCGTATCTACGATGGTAGGCGCGAACTCCAGACCCAGGCTCTGGGCTTTATGAGCCACAAAGCCGGTATCAAAATCCGCGTTATGCGCCACCACAGAGCAGTCTGTGCAAAAGTCCAGAAACCGGGGCAGGGCCGTCTCCACGCCCGGCGCATCCGCCACCATGGAATCGCTGATCCCAGTCAGGTTTTCAATCTCAAAGGAAATGGGAACGCCCGGATTGACGAAGGTGGAAAAGCGGTCGATAATCTGTCCGTCCCGCACCTTGACCGCCCCGATCTCAATGATTTCATGATGAACCGACGTCAGTCCGGTAGTTTCCAGGTCAAATACCACATAGGTACCGTTCAGGCTCTGGCCTCCGGAGCGGATCACCAATTCCTTTTTGTCGTCTACCAGATACCCCTCCATGCCGTATATCACCTTAAACGGATCTTTGTCGCCTACGGTATGATAGGCTTCGGTAAAGCCCTGCACCACGCCGTGGTCTGTGATCGCCAGGGCGGTATGCCCCCATTCCTTCGCCCGGTTCAGGATATCCGCCACGCCGCCTACCGCATCCATCTCGCTCATCTTCGTGTGGCAGTGAAGCTCTACCCGCTTTTTCTCACTCTGATCCATCCGGCGGCTGCCGGGGACGAAGTCGGACTTTTTGATTCCAACCACCGAGGTCAGGGACAGCTCGTGGTCAAACCGGTCCAGCGCGGTCACGGCCTTAATGCTCAGACTGACCCCTTTTTTCAGAAATTCCCTGATTCCCTCAATCCGGTCTTCCCGGACAAACATTTTTACGGTAATCGTGTCAGTACCGTCATAGACGTCAAATATCACCATAAAATTTCCGGTGCGCAGCTCACGCTCTTCCAGCTGGATAACCTGGCCGGTTACTGTGATCTCTCCCATTTCCCCCTGAACCTCAGCCAGGCGGATGGGCGGATCGTTAAAGTCCCGGCCATAGAGGACGTCCGGGTTATCTGATTTTTTCTGGCGGTAAAAGCCGCCTTTTTTCTCGCCGCTCCATTTTTTCCGTCCCTTGGGCCCGCCAGTATCTTTTCCTGCCTTCTCTTCTCTTTTTTTCGGTTTTTCCGCCTTTTTCGCGGGAACCGGGGCCGGGGAAGGAGCCCCGGCGGCAGGGCTGCTCCAGGGAAGAGGCTGGTAATCGCCGGCAGCCGGCAGCAGCTCTTCTGTGTTCCCCTCCCCTTTTTTCTCTGCCTCCTGATAAGAAAACCGCACCTCGATGCCGAAGCCGCACCGCTCGTTAAATACCTTTTCCAGCACCCGCTTCAGCTCACGGCTGCGCTCATGCTGCACCAGCCCTTCAGTCACTGTCAGCTCCAGCAGGTCAGGCTCGGGAAATTCCAGCCGGGCCTTCCGGAACAGCTGATAATCCAGCATACTGTAATGCTTCAGCTCCAGCAGGATACTGTCCCTGTAGGCATCCATCAGCGCCTGGGGCGTATACTGACTGGACAGACGGTATTTCTCCATAATCCTTACAGTAATATCCTTGTTGGGAAACATCTGCTTTTTAATATTCGCTTCCAGGACATAGATATTCTTTTTGGGAATCAGCCGCGGAGAAATGAGGTAGATGCGAAGGGTGGTTCTGTCATGGGACAGCACCACCTTTTCCACCTCCGCCAGCTTCAGAACCTCCTTCATGTCGTCTCCCACCTGAAGGCCCGGAATCGCTTCTGTAAATTTCATTGCCATATGTAACCGCCCTTCCTGACGTCATCCAAAGCGCCTGCTCCGGCTTTTGCCAAACGGCCCCAACAGCCGCCGGCGCCGTCTCAGCCTTTCCGGCCTGCCATCTGATCCAGCTCCTCCTTCAGCGCCGCCAGCAGCTCTCCCTCCGGCATCTTTTTCACTGTCTCTCCCTTTTTGATCAGGATTCCCACACCATCGCCGCCGGCGATGCCCAGATCCGCTTCCCTGGCCTCTCCGGGGCCGTTTACCACACAGCCCATAACCGCCAGCTTAATATTCAGCTCGTCGTAGCCTGCCGCCAGCGTCTCCGCCTGGTTCGCCAGACCGATCAGGTCGATTTTCGTCCTGCCGCAGGTGGGACAGGATACCACCTCGATGCCGCCGCTGCGCAGTCCCAGTATTTTCAGGATTTTTTTCGCTGTCTTTACTTCCTCCGCCGGATCTCCTGTCAGGGAAACCCGGATGGTATCCCCGATGCCCTGGTAAAGAATAATGCCCAGGCCCACAGAGGATTTGATATTCCCGCTGTACAGGGTTCCTGCCTCTGTAATGCCCACATGGAGAGGATATCGGGTCTGCCGGGCGATCAGCTCATGAGCCCGGACGCACATCAGCACATCGGAGGATTTGATGCTGATCACCAGATTGTCATATCCCATCTGCTCGATCATGGCAGTCTTTTCCAGGGCGCTTTCCACCAGCCCCTCTGCCGTCACATGGCCGTATTTCTCAATATATTTCTTTTCCAGAGAGCCGCTGTTTACACCCACCCGGATGGGAACCTGCAGGCTTTTGGCCTTTTCCACTACCGCGTTTACCCGCTCCTCGCTGCCGATATTTCCCGGATTGATCCGGATCTTATCTGCCCCATGCTCCATGGCGGCGATCGCCAGCCGGTAATCAAAATGGATATCAGCCACCAGCGGGATCTGAATCTGGTTTTTGATCTGTTCCACCGCCTGGGCTGCCTCCATCGTCGGCACCGCCACCCGGATGATCTCGCAGCCCACATCGGTCAGCCGTTTGATCTGCTCAACGGTAGCCTGGACGTCCTCCGTCTTTGTGTTGCACATAGACTGGATCAGCACCGGATTTCCGCCTCCAATTACCCGGTTTCCGATCCGCACCTCTTTGGTATTCATTCGATAGGTCATCTTTTTTCCTCCTCCTGTCAGTCCTGCGGCAGGCAGACGGCGCTGCCCTGCCTGTATGGTTTCAGCTTATGCTACAGCATCCGGGCGATATCCTGGTAAAGAACCACCACCATCAGCACCATCAGCAGAGCCATGCCCGCCATATGAACCATGCCCTCCTTTTCCGGGTCGATGGGTTTTCCCCTGACCAGTTCTATGATAAAGAAGAAGATCCGTCCGCCGTCCAGGGCAGGCAGCGGCAGCAGATTGATCACGCCCAGGTTCACACTGAGCAGGATAGAGAAATTAAACAGATTCAGGAACACATACAGCAGGCCGTCCTGGCTGCTCTCTTCCACCATATCCGACATCGTATCCACCAGTCCTACGGGGCCGGTCATAGATTCCACGCCGATCTGTCCCTGCACCAGCATCCGCAGAGCTGTCAGCGTATAGTCAAACCAGTATTTCACCTCATAGGCGCTGTACATCAGCGTCTCTCCCACCGATGTCTTATCCCGCAGCCCGGACACCTGGATGCCCATCATATAAGTGCCGGTTTCCTCATAATATTTTGGCGTCAGCAGTACCTGGCGGGTCTGGCCGTCCCGCTCATAAGTCACCAGCAGATCCTCCTGGGGATGAAGGGCCAGATACAGGCTGACGTCCCGGTAGACCACGATTTTCTTTCCGTTGATTTCTGTGATCCGGTCTCCTGCTTCCATCCCGGCCTCCTGGGCCGGAAAGCCCTCCATCACGCCGGTAAGGACAGGACGGTCGATTCCCACCGTCCCGATTACAATCACCGCCAGCACAAAGGCCAGCAGAAAATTGAACGCCGGTCCTGCGGCAATGACGGAAATCCTGGCCCATACAGATTTGTTCCGGAAGCTTTTCTCCGGAATGATGTCATAGCTGTCCTCGGCCAGCTCATCCATCATCATACAGGAGCCGCCAAAAGGAATACATTTGATGGCGTAGGTTGTTTCTCCCTTCTGGAAGCTGATCAGCTTCGGGCCAAAGCCCAGGGAAAATTCCAGTACGCCGATGCCGTTTTTCTTTGCCAGCAGGAAATGTCCCAGCTCATGTACAAAAATAATCATCCCAAATACCAGAACCGGCAAAAGGATACTCAATCGCTCCACCTGCTTTCTAATAATTCATATGTCTGCGCTTCGCTGTCCAGAATCTCCTCCACCGTAGGATCAGGAATCCTGCGGTGGGCCTCCATGGCCTCCCCGATCATATCCGTAATGTCCAGGAATCCCGCCCTGCGGTTCAGGAAACGGTTCACCGCCCACTCATTGGCAGCGTTAAACACCACCGGCATAGAACCGCCCGCCCGGCCTGCCTGGTAAGCCAGCGCCAGCCCGCGGAAATTTTCCATGTCAGGGGCCTCAAAGGTTATTTTGCCCAAAGCGGCGAAATCTAGCCGGGCGCCGGGCAGATCCCTGCGCTCCTGCTCATAAAGCGCATACTGGATCGGCAGCTTCATATCCGGCGTGCCCAGCTGGGCGATAATGCCGCCATCCAGAAACTCCACCATGGAATGAATCACGCTCTGGGGCTGAACCACTACCTGGATCCGGTCAAAATCCACATCGAAGAGCCATCTGGCCTCCATCACCTCCAGCCCCTTATTCACCATCGTAGCGGAGTCAATGGTAATTTTTCTTCCCATAGACCAGTTCGGGTGCTTCAGGGCGTCCTCCACCTGTACGCCAGCCATCTGCTCCCTGGTCCATCCCCGGAAGGGGCCGCCGGAAGCGGTCAGCAAAATTCTGGCGATTCTGGAGGAATCCTCTCCCTTCAGGGACTGGAAAATCGCGCTGTGCTCGCTGTCCACCGGGTAAATCCTTACTCCCGCCTCCCTGGCCATGGGCATGATCAGGTGGCCCGCCGTCACCAGGGTTTCCTTATTGGCCAGGGCGATATCCTTCCCGGCCTGGATCGCCGCAATCGTGGGACGGATCCCAATCATTCCCACCACGGCAGTGACCACCATCTGGGCCTCCTCCATAGAAGCCGCCTCCAGCAGCCCCTCCATGCCGGAGGCTACCTTCACCGGCGTATCCTTCAGCCTGAGCGCCAGCTCATCGGCTCTTTCTTCATCCCATACGCAGACCATCCTGGGCAGAAACTCCCTGGCCTGGGCCTCCAGCCGGTCAATATTGTGCCCGGCCGCCAGGGCCACAGGATGGATATCCTTATGATAACGTATAATCTCCAGGGTCTGGGTTCCGATGGAACCGGTAGAGCCCAAAATCACGATATTTTTCATCCGCAAAATCCTTTCATCGCCCTGCCCTGTCTCCGGCAGAAGGCTTTCCTGATTCGTTAAAAGAGCAGGGGGAAAATCTCCCGCCCATGCTGTACGCATAAAATTGTAAAATAAATGGCAGGCGCCACAAAAATCACACTGTCAAACCGGTCCAGGATACCGCCGTGTCCCGGAATCAGCGTGCCGTAATCCTTCACGCCGTGATTCCGTTTGATGGCCGACGCAGCCAGATCTCCGATCTGGGAAATCACAGCCCCCACCAGACAGATGACAGCGCAGCCCAGGATATCATTTTCCAGCGGCATTCTGGCAGCGAAAACGCCGCCGTAAACCGCGCCCAGCAATACAGAGCCCAGGACGCCGCCCACCGCTCCTTCCACCGATTTCTTCGGGCTGAGAACCGGAGCCATCTTATGTTTTCCAAAGAGCATCCCGGCGCAGTAGGCACAGGTGTCACAGCCCCAGGAGCTGAGGAAAATCAGCCATACCAGATAGCCGCTGTCCAGCATCCTGGTCAGATAAATATACATGAGCATCACATTCACATAAAACAGGCCGAAAAAAGCCAGCACTGCCTGCTCTGTCTGATATCTGGGGAAGGAAAAAACATACACTGCCAAAAACAGAATCAGAAACAGGCAGAAAAAAGAGACTGGCATCTGATCGGTGCCGGGAGAAAGAAGAAGGCTCAGGCTGTACCCCAGAGCGGCAATATAGCCCACGGCGCCCAGAGGCGTCCTGTGAATGTCCACCACCCGGTACAGCTCATACTGGCCAATGAGGGAAATCAACGTCAGGCATCCCCACAGCCACGGCCCGCCCGCAGCGATAAAAACCACCGCCAATACTACTAATATGATGCCGCTGCGCAATCTAATCCAGAACATGCTACTTTACGCCTCCAAAACGCCTGTCTCTCCGGCTGTATTTTTCAATCGCCTTTACCAGCTCCTCCTTATTGAAGTCCGGCCAAAGCACATCGGTAAAATAAAATTCCGTATACGCCAGCTGCCAGAGCAGGTAATTAGACAGCCGCTGCTCCCCGCTGGTGCGGATCAGCAGGTCAGGGTCCGGGATGCCTGCGGTATCCAGATAGCCGGAAACCGTTTCCTCGCCGATGGCCTCCGCCTCCAGTTTTCCCTGGACGCAGTCATTCGCCATTTTCCTGACTGCCCGGACGATTTCGTCCCGGCTTCCGTAATTTACGGCAATGATAAAGGTAAGGCCGGTATTGTCCCGTGTTTCCTCTTCCAGCCGGTTGATTCCGTCAATAATATCCTGTGCGAACCGGCTCCGCTCGCCGATCATTTTTACCCGCACATTGTTCTTTTTCGCAATATTCAGCAGCCGCTTCATATAATAGCGGAAAAGCTGCATCAGGGCGCCTACTTCTTCCGCGTCCCGTTTCCAGTTCTCCGTGGAAAACCCGTACACTGTCAGATACCGGATGCCCAGCCGGGCCGCGTCCTCTACCGTCCGCTCCACCGTCCTGCATCCTTCCGCATGCCCCATGTTTCTGGGCAGCCCTCTTTTCTTTGCCCAGCGGCCGTTGCCGTCCAGAATAATCGCCACATGGGCGGGAATCTTTAATTCTTCCATCCGTTTTTCCTCCCTGCGCTTTCAGAAAAAGGGGCCGTCTCCATGACAGCTGCAGCCGTCATCAAAACAGCCCCCCTTTCCAACAGCTTTTAAACCGTAAGAATTTCCTTCGTCTTTGCCTCGACTTCCTTATCGATCATGGCAATGTATTTATCGGTGGTCTTCTGCATATCTTCTTCTGCGATCTTCTGTTCGTCCTCTGAAATCTCCCCGGCCTTCTGCGCCTTCTTGATGGTATCCATCGCGTCGCGCCGGATATTTCTCACGGCGACCTTCGCGTTGTCGCCCTTCTTTTTCACATCCTTTGCCAGATCCTTTCTGCGGTCTTCCGTCAGCTCCGGGAAAACCAGCCGGATCGATGTGCCGTCATTGTTGGGATTGATGCCCAAATCCGATGTGAGGATCGCTTTCTCGATGGCCTTCATCGCTGTTTTATCCCAGGGCTGAATCAGCAGCACTCTGGCCTCCGGTACAGATACGTTCGCCATCTGCTGAATCGGCGTAGGCGCGCCGTAGTAATCTACTCTGATTTTATCCAGCACATGGGGATTGGCCCGTCCTGCCCGGATACCTCTGTATTCCTGAACTAAGGCATTCAGGCTCTTCTCCATTTTTTCTTCAAATTCCAGTAATTTTTCTTCCATCTCTTTCAATCCTCCGATATTTTCCTTTTCCCGTCTGTCAGCCTTCCTTTTATACTGTCACAACCGTTCCGGTTATCTGTCCTCTCATGGCGTTTAAGATGCTGTCCTTTTCATCCAGGCCAAACACTGCCATGGGCATATGGTTTTCCATACACATGATAGACGCCGTCAGATCCACCACCGCCAGCTTCCTGTCGATTACCTCCTGGATGGAAACCCGGCCGTATTTTTTCGCCTCCGGGTTCACCGCCGGGTCGCTGTCGTAAACGCCGTCGATAGACTTCGCCAGCAGAATCAGATCCGCCTCCATCTCGATCGCCCGCAGCACCACCCCGGTATCCGTGGAAAAATAAGGATGCCCTGTTCCTCCGGCAAAAAATACCACCTGTCCCGCCTCAAAGGCAGCTTCCGCCTGATCCTTTGAAAAAAGTTCTGTCATGGAGCCGCAGGCAAAGGGGGTAAAAATCCGGGTTTTCATACCCGCATCCCGGAAAATCTCCGATACATAGATGGCGTTCATTACTGTCGCCAGCATTCCGATCTGATCTGCCTTCGTCCGGTCGATGGCTTCACTGGTACGGCCCCGCCAGAAATTCCCGCCGCCGATCACCACGCCCACCTGGACGCCCTCCTGCACCGGCAGCTTTACCTGTCTGGCTACCTCCCGGCAGACCGCCTCGTCAAAGCCGGTTTTCTTCTCCCCGGCCAGCGCCTCTCCGCTCAGCTTTAACAGGACTCTTTTTGCTTTTTCCATATTCGCTACCTCGTATTCCGTACTCTTCATGATAACCGAAAAGTTCTCTGGTCTTTCTTCCCTTATTATAACACAAATCAGCTGATTGTAAATAAAAAAGAAACCCGCAGGGCAGCCCGCCCTATTTTCCTTCCGGCTGCCCCGCCGCCTCAAAATACATCTGCACCAGCTCGTAGGTTCGCTCTCTGGTCGTCACCGTCAGGGAACGGGTATAAGCCAGCTGGCGGCCGGCCTCGGAGGCGGCGGACGCAGAATCCCTCTGTGCTTTCCCATCCCGGTCTTTGATCCACTGGCGCTCCGCCAGCTTCAGCGCCTCTGACTCATCCTCCGGCAGCGCCTCCCGCAGCGCCGGATAGATCCGGTTCAGCTCATCATCCCAGAGCTGATAGGCATAGTTTTCCGCCTCCTGGTTTTCCGCGGCAGACTTGCCCGCCGCATCCTCATACAGCCGTTCCACCCGGCGGGCGACCTCATTCAGATACATCATATAGGCGCTCTCGCTTTCCAGCAGGCTTTCCAGCCATTCCTCCCCGGACATGGAACCGGCCTCGGAGGCGGCGCTTTCTACAGTCTGCGCCTCAGACGCCTCGGCAGAAAGCGCCCCGTCAGAGCTTCCGGCCGTTTCTGCCTGGGCTGTATCTGCCCCGCTGTCAGCTATGGATTCGGTTTCCTGTCTGCCTGACGCTTCTGTTTCCTTTACCAAACCGGCCTCTTCCTGTCCGCCTTCCCCGTTTTCCGGCGCACCGGGGTTCTCATTCTCTGACCCGGTATCCAGCCTGGCTTCTTCCGGCACCTCCTGGTCCGCCCCGTCTTCCGGCCAGCTTTTCTTCTGCCCATTCTCCGCTTCCGCCCAGGAACCGGCGCCTCCGGCTGTCCCATTTCCCGCCATCCCGGCCCCCAGGCTCCCCACAGCGGCATGATAGCTGCGGATCAGACAGCTCCTCAGGGTGAGAGTCGTAAACATTCCCAGACAGATAATACCGAAAATCACTGCTATGATTTTAATTCTTCTGGGTGTCATAGGGCATTGCTCCTTCCTTTAGCTGTTTTCCGGCCGGTCCTCCAGCCAGGGGCCATGGTCGGCCGCATATGTGGCCAGCTGGTCGCAGCGCTCGTTTTCCCGGTGGCCTGCATGTCCCTTCACCCACACAAATTCCACCTGATGGGGTTTTTTGGCTTCCAGCAGCCGCTTCCACAGATCCGTATTTTTCACCGGCTCATTTTTCCCCCGTTTCCACCCCTTCCGGATCCAGCCCTCAATCCAATGCTGGTTAAAAGCGTTGACCAGATAGGCGGAATCGGAATACAGCGTAACCTGACAGGGCCGGTTCAGCGCCTCCAGCCCGGCAATGGCCGCCATCAGTTCCATCCGGTTATTGGTCGTCTTTTCATATCCCTGGGACAGCTCTCTTTCATGAAGCTGTCCCTTGGGATCCACATACTGGAGGATGGCGCCGTACCCGCCCGGCCCGTCCGGATTTCCTCTGGCAGCTCCGTCTGTATATATGGTTACTTTCACAGCCTCCACTCTCCTGTTTTCACAAAATGCTCCGCCATTTCTTCCGCCTCACGGATGATCCGGCTGTCATACCCCATCAGGCCCAGCAGGCGGATCGCGTTGCGGGAAACGGCCCGCCCCGGAATCAGGCGGTAAGGGAAGCAGATATCCTCCTCCCCGATCTCCTCCTCGAAATGATAATTATGGTAAGTTCCTTCCAGCAGATGGGTCAGCTCAATATCATGCGTTGCCGCAAAGCAGAATACATTCCGCCTCGGCAGGCTTTTCAAAATCTGGGAGGAAGCGGCGATGCGCTCCACCGTATTGGTGCCCCGCAGCACCTCGTCCACGAAGCAGAGCACCGGCGTCTGGCCGCCGGCCTGATCCAAAATCCGTTTCAGCGCCCGGATCTCCACGATATAATAGCTCTCTGCGCCCTGAATATCGTCCCGCAGCGCCATGGAGGAATAAATTTTACAGAAACGTCCCTGCCAGCTGTCTGCCAAGCAGGTTACAATGGTCTGGGCCAGCAGAGCGTTCACCGCCGCCGTCTTCAGAAAGGTAGACTTTCCCGAAGCATTGGAACCGGTAATCAGTACGGAATGGGACTCATCGATACTGTTTTTCACCGGGTCAGAAATCAGCGGATGGTACAGATTCTTGCCTGTATACCGAAGAGGCCCTGTCTCATACAGCTCCGGCGCCGTCCACGCCTCCAGGCTCTCCCGGTAGGAAGCCGCCGCGATGCAGGCTTCCAGCATCCCCAGCGAATCAAAAAGGGTGACGATCTGCGCCTCATGGGCAGCCACATAGCTTCTGACTGCCTCAAAGGCGATCAGATCCACATGGAACAGCATCCGGGCATAATCCATCAGCAGATCCAGAAGAGAACCGGAATAGCCCTCTTTGTACTGAATCAGCCGGGCGTATTTCCGGATTTTATGAAAGGCTTTCGCTGCCTCGCCGGCCTGGGCGCCATAGGTTTTTGCTTCCCCTGCGCACAGCTTCCCGATCTCCCCGGCCCCGTCCGCCATCGCCAGCAGATAGCCGATGCAGACAAAGTAGGGTTCCACCATTGGCTTCATGCGGTAATAGGTAGAAATGTTTATGCCAACCACCACGATCAAAACAAGCACAAACATGGATGGCTCTATCAGCAGTCCGGCCGCGGCGGCAGCCAGCGCAGCAGCCTGGAGCCAGTGGCGCAGCGGGCTCTCCGGCTCCAGCCGGGCAAACCGAAAAATATAATCCGCCAGCGCGATCCGGCGCACCCGGCCCATCTGGCTGTATTTCATCTGGATCTGTTCTCTTTGCTCTGTTTCCTGCTGAAAATAACAGATCAGCCGATTCCGCCGCTCTGCCTCTTCTCTGCAGAACAGCGGGCGGCGCAGCATATCGTAAAGAAACTCTTCTCCCACAGAAGAATAGGTTCGGTTGATTTCCCGAAATATCTGATCCATATTCAGGTCGTTCCAGGTAATGTCATCGACAGAAAAACCTTCCTGTCCGGCCTCCGTCTTTTCTCCCGCCGCCTTTTCTTGCTCCTGCTTCCAGTAATAATAGTGGGAAACCCGGTCGTAATCCTCCCAGGTATATTCCCGGTTCACAGGCTGTCCCCAGTCCTCCCGGATTTTCTGCAGCATCTGCCGGCGCTGTTTCCGCTTCTGGAACTGGCTGTACACAACCAGCCCGGCCAGAACCAGAAAGACAATCAGCACAATTTTCATACAAATCCTCCCATTTTCCCGATCGCCGCTCCTACCAGCCGCTGGAACTCTCCGGCTACCCGATCCGCCGCCTGCTGCACCTCTTCATGGCAGAGGGGGCGGTCCGTCATGCCGCAGCCAAGATTGGTAATACAGGAAATGCCGCAGATTTTCATGCCCATATGGCGGGCCGCCACAGCCTCGCAGGCAGTACTCATCCCTACCGCATCCGCCCCAAGCAGCCGGGCCATCTTCACCTCATGCGGCGTCTCATAGGCCGGGCCGCTGAACTGGAGATAAACGCCCTCCGCCAAAGAAATGCCCAGCTGTCCGGCTGTCCGGCGCAGAATTTCCTGCAGCCTTGGATCATATACCTGGCTCATATCCGGGAACCGGACGCCCAGCTCTTCCATATTTTCTCCCCGCAGCGGCGATGGAACAAAGGAAGCAATCTGATCCGTAATCATCATCAGCGTGCCCGCCGCAAACTCCTGGCGCAGCCCTCCGGCCGCATTGGTGAGAAACAGGATTTTTGCCCCCATCATGCCCATCAGGCGGACAGGGAGCACCACGTCTGATATCTCATAGCCTTCATAATAATGGACTCTTCCCTGCATCATTACCACAGGCGTCCCGTTTACATGGGCGAAAAGGAACCGGCCCGCGTGTCCGGGTACGGTAGACACCGGAAAGCCCGGAATCTCCTCATAAGGGATTATCCCCTCCGGCTGAAATTTTTCTCCAAAGCCCCCCAGCCCGGAACCCAGTACCAAAGCCACCTCCGGGACAAAGGGAAGTCTGCTGCGGACCGCTTCCAGGCAGCCCTTTAATTTTTGATATACAGGGTTGACAGTCTCCGACATATATTTCCTCCTTCCGGCATACGCCAGCTTTTACATTGTGCCGCCTAATGCATGATACCATATCCTCCGGATATACTCCCTCCGGGGGATGCGCATGATTCGCTGTGGTATATGCTTCCCTCTGGTCAGCGCGAATCAGCGCGGGTATAATGTTCACTTCGTGAACATTATACCATAGAATCCTGTGAACTGACAGGGTTAACGGAAATCGAAAGAAAATGTTAAACTTCTCCGGATTCCGGGCGGGGGGGGGCTGGAGGCAGGCCTTTCATTGCTTTTTTACAGGAGATCAGCCATCTCCAGCACCAGCCGCTCGCTGTCGTCCCAGCCCAGGCAGGGATCGGTGATGGACTGGCCGTACACATGGTCGCCGATATGCTGGCTGCCTTCTATCAGGTAGCTTTCAATCATAACGCCTTTTACCATCCGGGCCACTTCCTGGCTGTGGCGGCAGCTGTGAAGCACCTCTTTGACGATCCGGATCTGCTCCTTATACTGCTTTCCGGAATTGGAGTGATTGGCGTCCACGATGCAGGCCGGGTTTTTATAATCCCGCTTCTGGTACATTTCCACCAGATGGATCAGATCCTCATAGTGATAATTGGGGATATTCTGCCCATGCTGGTTTGTGGCTCCTCTGAGAATGGTGTGAACCAGGTCGTTGCCGTCCGTATGGACTTCCCAGCCCCGGAAGATAAAGGCATGGCCGCTCTGCCCGGCGGTTACGGAATTCATCATGACCGACAGGTCGCCGCTGGTAGGGTTTTTCATTCCCACCGGCACATCGATGCCGCTGGCAGTCAGCCGGTGCTGCTGGTTTTCCACAGAACGGGCGCCTACCGCCACATAAGCCAGCACATCTGACAGGTACCAGAAGTTTTCCGGATAAAGCATTTCATCCGCCGGCGTCAGGCCTGATTCCTGAATCGCCTTCATATGCAGCTTCCGAATCGCCACTACGCCCTCCAGCAGGTTAGGCTTTTTCTCCGGGTCAGGCTGATGGAGCAGCCCCTTATAGCCCTCGCCTGTGGTCCGCGGCTTATTGGTATAAATCCGGGGAATCAGGATCAGCCTGTCCTTTACCCGCTCCTGCAGCTTCGCCAGCCGGCTGATATACTCGCACACCGAGTCTACCCGGTCTGCCGAGCAGGGGCCGATAATCACCAAAAACCGGTCGTCCTCGCCGGTGAATACCCGGCGGATCTCCAGATCTCTTTCTTCCTTTACCTTTTTCAGCTCTGCCGGCATGGGAAATTGTTCCTTAATCACTGCCGGAACCGGCAGCTTGCTGATAAATTCAAAGCTCATATGCTGTCTCTCCTTCTGCTGTAAATCTGTTTCTGCCGTATATCGCAGCTTCCGGCGCGGACGGGATTACAGCTTCCCTTTTTCATTCTGTCTGCGCCCTGGTCTCTGCCGCGTATTATAATATATTTTTTTCCGGCGAACAAGAAAAATTTATCCGCCGGAGCCGCTCTCCAGCAGCCGGATCAGCTCCTCTCTGGACCATTCCCTGAACTGCCGTCCATTTCCGTCCACCACCCGGCTGGCCAGCTGCCCTTTCGCCTCCTGGAGCCTCATAATATTTTCCTCCACCGTATCTCTGGCAATCAGCTGATATACCATTACCGTATGGTTCTGCCCGATCCTGTGCGCCCGGCCGGTGGCCTGGTTCTGGGCGGCCGCGTTCCACCAGGGGTCGTAATGGATGACCATGTCAGCGGCAGTCAGATTCAGCCCCACGCCTCCGGCTTTCAGAGAAATCAAAAATACCGGCACCCTGTCCTCTCCAAAAGAAGCCACCATCCGGCTGCGCTCATCCCCTTTTGTCGCGCCGGTCAGCAAATAATAGGGGATCCCGGTCTGATCCAGCCTTTCGCCGATTTTCCTCAGCATAGAGGCAAACTGGGAAAAAATCAAAATCTTATGGCCGGCTGCCGCCCCCTTTTCCACCAGCTCCCCACAGGCCTCCAGCTTTGCCGAATCTCCTTCATACTGTTCATAGCACAGCCCCGGGTCACAGCAAATCTGGCGCAGGCGGGTCAGCCTGGACAGCACCATGAGACGGTTTTTCCGAAACGCTCCCTCGTCTTCCTCCTCCAGCAGCTCTTTCAGGCTGGCGGCGGCAGCGGTATACAGCTTTTTCTGTTCCCCCTCCAAAGGCGCGTACACCACCTTTTCCACCTTATCCGGAAGCTCGTCCAGCACCTCTTTTTTCATGCGCCGCAGGATAAAGGGCCTGGTCAGGCAGAGCAGGCCCTCCAGCGCCTCCTGGCCATCCTCCCGGCCCAGCGGCGCTTCAAACAGCCGGCGGAACCGGGCGCTGGTAAACAGATAGCCCGGCATCAGGAAATCAAAAATGCTCCACAGCTCCTCCAGCCGGTTTTCCACCGGCGTGCCGGTCAGGGCAAAACGGGTCTGCGACCGGACAGCCTTCACAGCCGACGCTGATTTCGTCTTTTTATTTTTAATGTACTGCGCCTCATCCAGGATATGATACCGGAACAGGAGGGGCTTATACAGGCTGATATCCCGCTTCAGCATATCATAAGAAGTAATCACCAGATCATAATTTTCTGCCTCTGCCAGCAGCTGCCGCCGGACAGGGCCAGCCCCTGTCACCGCCAGCACCCGAAGGCCCGGGACAAAGCGGCTGCATTCCCGCTCCCAGTTGAAAACCAGAGAGGAGGGGCAGACTACCAGAGAGGGAAGGCGGCCTCCTGAAGGAAGCAGCCGCTCCCGTTCCAGCAGAGCCAGCACCTGAACCGTTTTTCCCAGACCCATATCATCCGCCAGAATCCCGCCGAAGCCCAGGCGGTCCAGCGCCGCCAGCCATCGGAAGCCCTGAACCTGATAGGGACGGAGGATACCCTCCAGCGAGCCGGGAACCGGTATCTCCTCCCCGGCCCCTCTGCCTTCTGCCTGGGCGCCCATGGCTTCCAGCAGCTGATCCACGTCTCTGTCCTGCCGCCGTTTCACCTCCCGGTTCTGCCCCAGCAGCCAGTCCACATACCACAGCCGCCCGGCTGGCACCCGCATATCCCGGCTCCCGCCGGCGCACTGATACAGCCGGTGCAGGGTATCCCCTTCCTTTTCATTTATTTTCAGAAAAGCGCCATTTTTCATCCTGCAGTAGGGGCTCTTTTCCTCATAACGGCTGAGAATCTCCTTTAATTCCTCCGGAGAAAAGCCCTCCAGATCCACCTCCAGATTCAGCCAGCCTCCCTTTAACGTCAGGTTCACCTGAAGGGGCGGCATCTGCCGTATCTCCAGCGTCTTTGCCCGCCGGCTCAGCTCCACCGTACCCTCCCGCCTCAATTCAGCCAGCCCCTCCTCCATCAGGCGGAATATGGCTTCATTCCCGCTGGCTGCCAGCTGTCCGGTTTTCGGATACCAGTCTGTAAAATATTTCTTCAGCACACAGCTGATCCGCAGCTCCCGGTTCTCGTCCCGGTAGGCCGGTACCGGCTGTCCCGCTTCCTCTTCCTGCCGGAAAGGGGAAACGGAAATTTCTCCATACTGGTAGGTAACGGCCGCCGTTACGGTATCCTCCGAGGGACTGTCAAGATAAAAATATGCTTTCAGCGGCTCCGGCGCCAGCTGGCTCAGACTGGCCGTTTCCTTTTTCTCTTCTATAACGCAGCGCCGCCGCAGCACCGGCATAACCACAGCCAGAAAGGCTGCCAGCTCCCGCTTCCCTACGGCAAGAGGGCTGCCGGCGGGAACGGACAGCACCCCCCGCAGGAAGATGTCCATATCCTGTGAATAATCCTGACTGCACAGATACAGGCAGTCTCGGTCCAGCAGATACAGGCGGCGGTCAGAAGCAAACAAAGAGGGCCGCCCATCCAGCCTGAGATACAGCCCCTCCCTGCCCTGGGCTTCCGCTGTCAGCCGCAGCATGGGATCTTCCCTGCATACCTGCACCAGCCGGCTTTCATGGTTTTC
>CALWQE010000252.1 GCA_944383605.1 uncultured Lachnospiraceae bacterium | reverse complement strand
CACACGTCAGCTGTTCGAAGACTATCTGGCGAAAAGCCATGTGACCTGCCGGATCGCCTGGGAGGCCACATGCCTGGACGCCTTTAAAAACGCGATCCTGTACAATGGCTGTATCTCCGCCATCTCTGTGCGCCTGGTAGAACAGGAAGTAAAAAGCGGACAGATCCACGTCATTCGGAATCAGGATTCTGACTGGGACCGGCATTTTTACCTGGTATACCATAAGGACAAATTTTATTCAGAACCAATGCGCTCTCTGGAAATGATTATGCACCGGTTCCGCCGCCCTCAGTTTCTGGAGCAGCTGGAAACCGGCATTCTTGTCCGCCGCTGATACAGGCTGATCTCCCAGCCTGACAGAGCGGCCCAAAAGCTTCCCGCGCTCGCCGCGCCGAAAGACACATCAGGCGGGCTTTGCCTCTGTCATGAAACCGCTCCGATCAGTTCCCGGATATCTTCTACCCCATATCGCTTCATATAGCCTTCTATCCCCTCCGCAATCTCAACTGTAGCCCGGGGATTGTAGAAATTGGCGGTTCCCACCGAAATGGCGGTCGCCCCTGCCAGGATAAACTCAATGGCGTCCTCCCAGCCAGCGATGCCTCCCATGCCGATAATCGGACAGCTGACCGCCTGAGCCGCCTGATAGACCATACGCAGCGCCACCGGCTTAATAGCAGGGCCGGACAGGCCGCCAGTTTTATTGGCCAGCGCAAAGGTTCTCTTATGGATATCAATTTTCATGCCGGTGAGCGTATTAATCAGAGAAATTACATCTGCTCCGCCAGCCTCCGCCGCCTTCGCCATAACGGTAATATCCGTTACATTAGGGCTCAGCTTCATGATGACAGGCTGTTTTGCCTTTTCCTTTACCGCCCTGGTAATAGCCTCCACCGCCTTCGGGTCCTGGCCGAAGGCAATGCCTCCCTCCTTTACATTGGGGCAGGAAATATTGATTTCCAGCAGATCCACAGGTTCGTCAGACAGACGCTCCACCACTTCCAGATAGTCCTCTGTGGTTTTTCCGCACACATTAACAATAATCTTCGTGTCAAACTGCTTTAAATAAGGAATATCCCGCTGACAAAACAGCTCCATGCCAGGGTTCTGCAGGCCGATGGCGTTTAGCATACCGCCATGGGTTTCCGCAATTCTCGGCGTCGGATTGCCCGGCCAGGGCACATTTGCCACTCCCTTCGTCACTACGGCTCCCAGCCGGTTCAGGTCGACCAGCTCACCGTATTCCGCGCCGGAGCCAAAGGTACCTGACGCTGTCATCACCGGATTTTTCAGTTCCACTCCCGCCAAATTTACCGTTGTATTCACAGCTCCACCTCCTCAGCCCGGAACACGGGGCCGTCCTTACAGATTCGTTTGTTATGCACATTGGTATGGGAGTCTGTCTCTTTAGACTGACAGACGCAGGCCAGACAGGCGCCGATTCCGCAGGCCATCTTTTCCTCCATGGAAATCCACGCCGTAATTCCCTGCTCCCTCGCGTAATCCCGCACAGCCCGCAGCATAGGCGCCGGGCCGCAGGCGAAGATCACGTCCCCGCCGATTTTTTCTTCCCGGATAGCGTCCAGCACATTTCCCTTCACGCCCTGGCTGCCGTCCTCGGTGGCCGCATACACCGGGCCCTGGGCCTCGAACGCTTCCTTCATGAACACCTGATCCCGGTAGCCCAAAACAATATTTTTCTTACCCGTCAGCTGTTTGCTTACCTCCAGCATAGGGAAAATCCCAATGCCGCCGCCGATGACCAGCGCAGTCTTTCCTTCTGCTTCCTCCAGGGGGAAGCCATTTCCCAGGGGACCCATAATCCGAATGGTATCCCCCGGCTGATAGCCGGAAAATTCCTTTGTTCCTTTTCCCACCACCCGGTAAACAATCCGCAGACGGCTGCCGTCGATCTCGCAGATGCTGATGGGACGGGGCAGCAGATTGGCCCCGTCTTTACAATAAACTGAAATAAACTGCCCCGCCTTCGCTTCCCGGGCAATCTGTTCTGTCTCAATATACATACTGAATATCTCTTCTGTCAAAGCCTCCTGTGCGGAGACTCTGGCATTTTCCATGTATTTCATGGCATATACCAAGCCTTTCCTTATATTTTCCGGGGAAGAACAGCCGTTTCTTCCCTGACGCCCTTCCCCTTTTTCTCCCTGTCTTTCCTCACGGCAGCTGATAAACCACTCTCCCGTCCACGATGGTAGCTTTCACCAGTCCTTTTACCTTCCAGCCGTCAAACGGCGTGTTCTTCCCTTTTGAGGCAAAGGAAGCGGCATCGATCCGATATTCGGTGTCAATATCCACAATAGCGATATCCGCTGTCCGCCCGGGTGCAATGCAGCCCTTGTCAATGCCCAGAATAGCCGCCGGCTTCTCTGTCATCAGAGAAATCAGCTGGGGGAATGTGAGAACGCCTGTCTCTACCAGGCAGGTATATCCCAGAGCAAAGGCCGTTTCCAGCCCAACGATGCCGAAGGCCGCCTTCGCCATGGAACAGTTTTTCTCTTCGGCGCTGTGGGGGGCGTGATCTGTAGAGATGCAGTCCATCGTCCCGTCAGCCAGCCCCTCTTTCAGAGCCTTCACATCCTCAGGCGCCCGCAGCGGAGGATTCATCTTAAATCTGCCGTGATCCTCCGTAATCTCCTCACAGCTCATGGCAAAGTGATGGGGGCACACCTCCGCCGTCACACGGATGCCCATCTCCTTGCCCATGCGGGTCAGGGTCACGCTGTCGGCTGTGGAGCAGTGACACAGATGGAGCTGTACCCCGGTCTCCTTCGCCAGCAGAATATCTCTGGCCACGATCACATCCTCTACCGCGTTGGTGATGCCCTTCAGTCCCAGCTCATCTGCTTTCGGCCCGGCATTCATCACGCCGCCGTTTACCAGATCCTTGTCCTCACAGTGGGCCATAACAATCAGGCCGCTCTCCTTCGCCAGCTTCATGCCTTCCCGGTAAACCTGGCTGTTCATCACCGACTTTCCATCCTCGCTGACTGCCACGGCCCCTGCCTGGGCCATGCCCTTCATATCGGTCAGTTCTTCGCCCTGCTGCCCGATGGTTACTGCGCCGATGGGCAGGATATGAACAACAGATTCCGTCCGGGCCCGCTCCAGCAGCTCCCGGATCTTCTCCGGCGTATCCGTCACCGGCTTCGTGTTTGGCATCGGGCAGATGCTGGTAAATCCGCCCCGCGCCGCCGCCCGGGAACCGGTGGCCAGAGTCTCCTTATAAGTCAGCCCCGGATCCCGCAGATGCACATGTAAGTCAATCAGCCCGGGAACCACATAACAGCCGGAGGCGTCAATCACCTGATCCGCTTCCTCCTGTATCTCCGGCGCGATCCGGACTACCTTCCCATCCTCTGCCAGCACGTCATACAAACCATCGCAGCCCGCCGCCGGGTCCAGAACATGTCCGTTTTGAATCAATAATTTCATAGACATATATTCTCCTGTCTCTACTTGATACTGCTATGATAACATAAGGCGGGAGGGAAATCCATACTTTGGCACGATATTGGCAGAGAAAGGGGATGAACTGGCACCCACATTTCTTCCAATCCATGAGATAATTGTATTGTCCCATGATTCATGTTAAAATACAAGTGGACTGCCCGCGTGCTGAACATCAATCCCGGCAAAAACCCAGAACTGCTGAGGCAGTGCGCGCCGCTGAACGGATATGTGCGGCTGATTTCACTGATCCGCCAGAGGCAGGCGGAAGGTAAATCTCTGGAAGAGGCTGTGAAGGCGGCGATTGACACCTGTATCAGCCAGGATATTTTAAAAGACTATCTGATTAAACACAAGGCGGGGGTGACAGCAATGATCTTAACCGAATACAATGAAAAACTGCGGGAGAAAACCCTGAGGAAAGAAGGATGGGAGGATGGACTGGCCCGCGGACTGGAACAAGGTCTGGAACAAGGCCGCAGCGCTATGGCGGACGCCATCCGAAAAGTCATGGAAAATATGAATCTGTCCGCTGATCAGGCTATGGAATTTCTTGGGATTGCGGAAAAAGACAGGGAGCAGTACCGAAAGCTGCTGTAATACTATATTTTCGCTCAGGGGTTTACGCATCCCGGAGCGAGTATAATGAAGCCATGAAAAAAAGTGTGAAAGAAAAGAAGCAAAATATTCAAAAAAAGTGGTACCCTCTGGATCTGTCCGGGACGGTGTACCCGACCTTGCAGCGATGGAATTTCTCTTCTGTTTACAGGCTTTCCATCACCTTAAAGGAGCGGATCGACCCGGAAATCCTCCAGCAGGCGGTAGACCGGGCCATGCCCAGATTTCCCGCCTTTAAGGTGGCGATGCGCAAGGGGCTGTTCTGGCGGTATCTGGAGCCTAACAGCCGTCCCGGGCCTTTCGTGCGCCCGGACATCGCTAACCCCTGTATGCCCATGTCTTTTAAGGGCCGCAGCCGTTACCTGATCCGTTTTTATTATTACGCATCCACCATTTCCATGGAAATGTTCCACTCCCTGGCCGATGGAAACGGCGGCATGTGCCTGCTGAAAACAGTGGCGGCCCAGTACCTGGAGCTGAAAGGGATCCCTGTCTCCTGCACAGACGGCGTCCTGGATATCTGCCGGGAGCCGAAGCCGGAGGAGCTGGAGGACGCTTACGCCAGATATGCCAGCTCCCGGCGTCATCCGTCCATCCGGCAGGCCAGAGCTTACCGGGTCAGGGGAACGCTGGAGCCATTTTATACCCTGAATGTGATCCGGGGCCTTATACCGGCCAGCCAGGCGCTGAAAGCCGCAAAAGGCTACGGCGTTTCTCTGACAGAATACCTGAACGGCGCGCTGATCTGGGCTCTGATTCAGAAACAGAAAAAAGAAAATCCTTCTGTGGAAAAGCCGGTAAAGCTGGCCATGCCGGTAAACCTGCGGAATATGTTTCCCTCCGGCACCATGCGGAATTTTATCACAATGGTTTATCCCTCCATTGACCCTGCCCTGGGAGAATATACTTTTGAAGAAATCCTGAATGAAATCCATTATTACATGCGGTATTATATCAATCCCAAATTTCTGCGGGCTGACATTACGACCAATTATGCCACCAGAACCAATCCCCTGATTCGGATTGTTCCTTTATTTCTCAAAGACCTGGTGGTGCGCGGGTTTTATATTCGGGTTCAGGACCGCCAGTCTTCCGCCGGACTGACCAACATGGGACGGATTACGCTGCCGCCGGAACTGGCCGCCCGCACAGAGCGGCTGGATATCCTGATGGGCCAGCCTTTTTCCGCCCGTACCAACTGCGCTGTCATCACCTTCCAGGACCAGCTGAGCGTCAGCTTCGCCAGCTGTATCCGGGAAACGGATGTGGAGCGGCTGTTTTTTACCCGTCTGATACAGGATCACATCCAT
>CALWQE010000251.1 GCA_944383605.1 uncultured Lachnospiraceae bacterium | reverse complement strand
TTCACCAGCTGCTGAACAAACATCGTCATAACAAACACCTGCTTTCTTAATCTATTCCGCCGGCGGATTTTTAAAGTAAGCCTGCATGCGCCCGGCAGCTGACGCATCACCAGAGATGAAAATCTGGCGGGCGCATGGGGCATCCCTGAATGAATGCCGCCTGTCCGGCGGCGGATTTTTAAAGTAAAGGCAGGTATGGCATGGAACCATACCTGCCTCCACAATTCCGCCAGTTACCGGACTACCGCGTAAGCGCCGTCTTTTACCGTCAGTTTAATATAGCTCTTAATTGCATCTCCGTTTTCATCAAAGGTAATATTGCCGGATACGCCGGGGAAATCTGTCGTCGCCGCCAGAGCGTCCCGTACCTGAGCGCTGTCTAACTGGCCCGCAGTCTCGATGGCCGTCATCAGCACATTGAAGGAGTCGTAAGCACATGCGCCGTAGTAATCGGGATCTACGCCATATTTCGCATTGTATTCCGTAATAAAGGTTTCCGCCTCGGGGGTCGGATCATCCGGATAAAAGCCTACGTTTGTATAAACGCCTTCCACCGCATCGCCGCCGATGCTGAGGAAATCAGTAGAGTAAACGGTTCCGGGGTGATAAACAGGAATGTCCCATCCCAGCGTCTTTCTCTGAATATTGATGGCTGCGCCGTCATTATAATAGCAGGCAATGTACAGAGCGTCGGGGGCTGTCTCACGCAGCTTTGTCAGCGCCGCGCTGAAGTCCGTTTCGCCGTCGTTATACGGCTCCTCGATCAGGATTTCTCCGCCCAGAGCCTCAAAAGCCTTTGCAAATCCCTCGTCTACGCTGATGCCCCAGTCACTGTTCAGGTATAATATTGCCACTTTTCTGACGCCGTTGTCATAAGCCCACTGCGCCATAAATTCTCCCTGTACATCCTGGGTTCCCAGACATTCAAAGGACCACTCAGAGCCTACCGCAAAGTTTACGGCAGAGCAGGTAGGGGAAAGCTGAATCATTTCCGCGTTGTCATAAATCGGCTGTGCCGCCAGACAGCAGGCTGTGCTGAAATCGCCGATCTGGGCAAAAATCGTGTCATCGCTGACAATCTTCTGCGCTACGGTAGCTGCCTGGGCAGAATCTCCCGCCGTATCCTCTACGATGACCTCTATCGGCCGTCCCAGTACGCCGCCCTTTGCATTCCACTGCTCGCAGGCCAGCTCTACTGAATTTTGGAAGCTTTCTCCATACTGGGAAGAGTTTCCTGTCAGGGGCGCTGTCAGCGCGATTCTGACCGGATCACCGCTGGGCGCCTGGGCTTCCTCGCCGCCTTCTTTGGCCTCAGTCTCTCCGCCAGCCTCAGCGCCGGCCGCTTCTGTCCCGGCTGCCGCTGTTTCCCCGCTGCCGCTTCCGCTGCATCCCCAGAGGCTGCATACCAGAGCCAGCGCCAAAAGTAACGCAATCAGTTTCTTCATCTCGTTTTCTCCTCTCTTTTCTGCATTTTATTTTTTCTTATCTGTCCGGCCCAGGCGATGGAGCCTGCCCGACAGTATGCATTTGCATGGATCTTCTCTTACAGGGAAGCCGCCGCGTCAAAGCCGCTTCTGACAGCCTCTCCGATCTTTCCAATCGCCGCCGCATCGCCTACGCTGACAGCCGGTATGCCTGCCTGATACAGCTCCTCAGCCAGCGCTCTCCTGGGCAGGGAGCCCACGGCGATTACCACCAGGTCGCAGGGCAGCTGCTGTTCTGCCTGTCCGCCGCAGCCCTCCAGTACGCCCGTCCCATTCTCCGCGTATTTCAGAGAAGCAGAAGGGTACTGGCCGATTCCCGCCTCTTCGATTTCATGGATCAGCTTCATCCGGCTGATATTGTCCATGTCCATGGCAATCTTCTCCCGGAGCTCTACCACAGCCACAGACGCCGCTCCGCCTTCTTTCATATACAGAGCTGTCTCACAGCCTACGCTGCCGCCGCCTACTACGATCACATTCCGCCCCCGGAAACTGTCCGCCGGTTCCGCCAGCGCCTCCCAGGCTGTCTGTGTAAAGCTTTCGGCTCCCTTTACCGCCATATGCCTGGAATCCGCTCCTGCGGCAATAATGACATGATCAAAGTTTTTCGCGTCCTCTGCAGTAAACTTCCTGTTGGTATGTACCGTTACCCCGCTGTCCTTCAGCTCTTCTTTCAGATAGGAAATGTAATCATAAATCTTATCCTTGCGGGGAGGCGCCGCAGCCAGCAGCAGCTGTCCGCCGATCTGCGCCGTTTCCTCAAACAGCTCTACCATATGTCCTCTGCGTTTTGCCGTCACCGCCGCCGTGACGCCGCCCGGTCCGGCTCCCACTACCGCTACCCGCTCCGGCTGACAGACAGGCGCCGGCGCGTGGCTTTCCCGGCCGGCCAGAGGATTAATGGCGCACCGCAGCGGCAGGCTCTTTCCGATCCGCTCAAAGCAGGAATTGCAGCCGATACATTTCGGATAATGCAGATCGCCGGCCTTTACCTTGTTGGGCCACTGAGGCTCGCAGAGCAGCTCTCTGCCTAATGCCACAAAATCCACCATTCCATCCCGGAGCGCCTTTTCCGCTACCTCCGGCGTATGGATGACGCCCACGCCGATCACCGGCACATGAACCGCCTTTTTAATATTTTCCGCCAGATACAGCTTCCACCCCTCGGGGTACTGAATCGGCTCGATCATTTTATCGATGGTTCCGTATACGCCGGCAGACACATCGATGGCGTCTACGCCTCCCGCCTCCAGCGCCCGGGCAAAATCTGCCGCTTCCTCTTCTGTGATGCCGTTTTCTATAAAATCACAGCCGTTGATCCGGAACATAACCGGATAGTCCTTCCTGGTATTCTTTTTGATCGCTTCCAGAACCTCCATCGCGAAACGGATCCGGTTCTCAAAGCTGCCTCCATACTCATCTGTCCTCTGATTGGTCGCCGCCGACACGAAGGAGGAGATCAGATAGCCATGGGAGGCATGAACACTGACGCCATCGTAACCGCAGAGCATCGCCCTGTGGGCAGCCTGGCCAAATTTATCCACCAGCTCATGGATTTCTTCCGTTGTCAGCGCTCTGGGAACAATGCCGGTATTGGGATTCAGAATCGCGGAGGGAGCCACAGGCGTCTCCCCCATAAAGGCGCCCTTATTAATCCCGGCGTGCCACAGCAGGGCAAAGGCCTTCGCGCCGCATTCGTGAATCCGCTCCGCCAGCTTCGCGTGGCCCGGCATATAACAGTTGTCATGAAACCGGACATGGTTGGCGTTGCCCACAGCCAGCGGGTAATCGATTCCCATCGCTTCGATGCAGATGATTCCCGCCCCGCCCCGGGCCCGCTGAGAATAAAACTCAATCATATCATCTGTTACCGCCCCATTCTCTGTCGTCAGACGGGAACCCAGAGGCGCCATCATAATCCGGTTCTTTACATAAAGAGATCCAATTTTCCCAGGCGAAAAAAGATGTTTCCATTCTTCCACTTTCATCACCCCACCATAATCATTTTTGTTTCCTGGTAAACAACATTATACCTCAGCCCCCCCCCCTTGTCAATCAGGCATTATAAATTTTGCACATTTTTTCTTCAAATAACACGTTTTATCCACATAAAATGCCAGTTTTTGTATTTTAAAAGAAACACAAAAAAGAAATTTATCATGCATTTTGTTATGAATACAAACGATTTATGGATAGTTTCTCAAGAAACTATAATAATTTCCCCCTTTCTTCATTTCACCGGATATTCCCTTCGCGCCGCATGGTTTCTCAGAAAAAAACCGCTCCTGACATTTTTTCGCATTCCATTACCGCCGTACATAAGACCGCTCAAACAGTCATATAATAATAATCTCAGAACAGAAAAGGAGGGTTCCGTTTTGGTATATCATCACATGGCCGCAGAAGAAGTAGTAAAAGCGCTGGGGTCCGATGCCAGCGCCGGGCTCAGTGAAGCCCAAGCCGCCAGACGCCGGACAGAGTACGGAGAGAACAGGCTCCGGGAGAGAAAAAAGAAAACCAGCC
>CALWQE010000250.1 GCA_944383605.1 uncultured Lachnospiraceae bacterium | reverse complement strand
GTGACATTGGCCAGAGCCGCAGCAGATGGGCTGATTGAGGCTGATCCGGCGAATCAGGCGTATTATGAAGAAAATCTGGAGAGGCTGACAGATCAGCTGGAAGATCTGGACAGCAGATCCCGTCAGGCAGCAGAAAATGGAACGCGAAAAAAAAATAATATTCGGCGACAAATTCCCCTTCCGTTATCTGGCTGATGCGTACGGGCTGGAATATGACGCAGCTTTTCCCGGCTGCAGCGCGGAGATGGAGCCCAGCGCCGCGTCGATCGCCCGGCTGATTATTTTCCCCTCGCTGATTGCCATGCGGGTGGTAAAAAGCTTCCGGGGCGTAGTGCTTTGCTCTGCGGCGGTATCTGTGGCGGCGTTTTTTGCCGGCATGGTTTTGTCTTATGGCTATGGCACGCCGGCGGGAGCCAGCGTGGTGCTGGTGAATCTGGTTTTTCTGGTGATTTTCGGCCTGGCCGGGCGGATCGCCGCCGGCATCAGGAAATAGTACAGGAGTGACGGATCATGGTAAGAAATATGACGGAAGGGCGGATTTTCCGCCATCTTCTCAGCTATGCGGTGCCTACGATTCTGGGCAATCTGTTTCAGCTGACTTATAACGCGATGGACTCTATTATTGTGGGACGGTTTGCAGGAAAAAATTCCCTGGCGGCTGTGGGTACTGCCAATCCGATTATGAATATTGTCCTGTTTTTTATTATAGGGCTGTGCATGGGCGCTTCGGTTCTGATGAGTGAGTTTTACGGGGCGGGTGACCATGACCGGCTGAAGCGGGAGGTATCCACTACGCTGATGGCAGGTATTGTTTTTACTGTGGGCCTGAGCGCGGCGTTTATCCTGCTGGCGGAGCCCATACTGGTTCTGATCAGGACGCCGCAGGAGGTAATCGGAGAGGCCCGGGCTTATCTGCGGATTATTTTTGCCGGCCTGATTTTTACTTTTCTGTACAATGTTTACGCCGCTGCCCTGCGAAGCGTGGGAGATTCGGTGACGCCGGTACGGTGCCTGATCGTGGCGGCGGTGCTGAACGGGATACTGGATTATATTATGGTGGCGGTTTTCCATACGGGGGCCGCGGGGGCGGCTGCCGCTACTGTGGCGGCTCAGGCCTGTTCCGCAGTGATGTGTATGGTTTATGTATCCCGGCGGGTGGAGCTGCTGCGGGTAAAACGAAAGGAGCTGGCGATAGACCGGGGACTGCTTTCCCGTACTGTCCATTACAGCTGGGCCAGCGCTATGCAGCAGGCGGTGCTCTACATGGGAAAGGTGGGCGTCCAGATGACCGTCAACCCCCTGGGGGTAGACGCCATGGCGGCCTTTAACGCGGTCAACCGGGTGGATGATTTTGCCTATACGCCGCAGCAGAGCATCGGGCAGGGAATTACGGTGTTTATCGCCCAGAACCGGGGCGCGGGCAATGAGGCGCGCGTCAGGAAAGGACTGAAGGAGGGGCTGATTTTAGAGGTATTGTATGGCCTGGGGATCGGCGCTGTGATTTTCTTTTCCGCCAGGTTCCTGATGACGCTTTTTGTCCAAAAGGAGGAGACCGGCATTATCGCCATCGGTTCCGGCTATCTGATGACCATTGCCTTCTGCTATATGCTGCCGGCGCTGACCAATGGAGTTCAGGGCTTTTTCCGGGGGCTGGGCCAGATGGAAATCACCCTGGCTTCCACTGCCGTCCAGATGGTCTTCCGGGTTTTGTTTTCCTGGTATCTGGCGCCCCGCTATGGCATTCCCGGCATCGCCTGGGCCTGCCTGGGCGGCTGGCTGATGATGATGGTTTTCGAGCTGCCCCTTCTGGCCAGACAGCTGCACAGGCACAGCTGCTGTGGAAAAAAGGAAAAACTCCATTGACGAATGAACAAATGTTTTTTATGATATCAGAAGAAATGAAAAAATGCCGGCTCTGCGGAACAGCCGGCGGCAGGAGGATTCTATGAGCAAAACATTCATACCTGAAGAATATTTTTCCATGCTCAGCCTGTACGAGACACAGGCGGCCATCGGGACAATCAAAAATATTTTTGAAAAGAAGCTGAGTATGGCCCTTCGTTTAAAGCGGGTAACTGCGCCGGTGATTGTGGATCCGCTGACCGGCCTGAATGATGATCTGAACGGTGTGGAGCGGCCGGTGACTTTTGATGTGCCCGCTCTTCAGGCGGACGCCCAGGTGGTGCATTCTCTGGCCAAATGGAAACGGATGGCTCTGTACCGCTATGACTTCCATGTGGGGAAGGGGCTGATCGCGGATATGAATGCCATCCGGCGGGATGAAGAGCTGGACAACACCCATTCCATCTATGTGGATCAGTGGGACTGGGAGAAGATCATCCGGGAGGAGGATCGGAACCTGGAGTATCTGAAGGAGACTGTAAAACGGATCGTCAATGTGATCTGCAATACCCTGGACGAAGTAAAATACCATTTTGAAGGATTGCGGACAGAACTGTGCCGGGACGTTACGTTTATTACTTCCTCAGAGCTGGCCGCGCTTTATCCGGATCAGACGCCGAAGGAACGGGAAAATCTGTTCGCGAAAGAGCATAAAACCATTTTTATTATGCAGATCGGCGATATCATGGAAAATGGGGAACGGCATGACGGACGGGCGCCGGACTATGATGACTGGGCCCTGAACGGGGATCTGTTTTTCTGGGATGAAGTGCTGGGGCAGGCGCTGGAGCTTTCTTCCATGGGAATCCGGGTCAGCCCCCAGTCTCTGGATGAACAGCTGACGAAGGCAGGCTGTGACGAGCGCCGGAAGCTGCCCTATCACAAAATGCTGCTGGAAGGAAAGCTGCCTCTGACCATCGGCGGCGGCATCGGCCAGTCCCGCCTCTGTATGCTGCTGCTGGGAAAAGCCCATATCGGAGAGGTGCAGTCTTCTGTGTGGGATAAGGAGACGGTGGAAATCTGTAAAAAAGCAGGGGTAGAGCTGCTGTAGGGCAGGGTTCCTCACAAATGCCGGATGAAATTTTTTTCGCCGGAAGCAGAATTTCGGAAAATTTTGTT
>CALWQE010000249.1 GCA_944383605.1 uncultured Lachnospiraceae bacterium | reverse complement strand
TAGGGATGCACCACATTGTCATCGTAATTATCTACATAGATTTCCCTGGATTCGCCGGGAAATTTCTCGTCAATATAATCCAGGATGGAGATAAAGCTGTCGTTGAAATACTGCTGGGGATAGACTTCCTGGGGGTATACCTGGTAATACCAGGGGGCGAAGAGGGCGAAGGAGATCAGGAAGCCGCAGAGCCCCGCAGCGGGAACCAGCCGGTGAAGGCGCCGACCGCATATGGCCAGCCCCTTTACGGTATAATAAAGGAGCGGAAAGTAAATGGCGTTCATCCGGTTGATATTGGGCCCGGACATACACAGGCCGGTCAGCAGGAGGGAGAGGAAGAAAAAGAGAACCAGCAGCTCCGGCCGGCCGCTTTTTCCCCTCAGAGCCTGCCAGCCCTCCGCCAGTCCGCCTGCCAGTCCGATCAGGCAGAAGGGGACGGCGATGTAATAAAGCGTGCCCCAGGCAGGGGAGCTGTTATAAGCCAGAAAGTCATGGGAGAGAAGCATCCACAGCAGCCCCAGATTTTCCGGGATATGAGCCGGGGACAGCTCGCTGCCGCGGTATTCCGGCAGCAGGGGAATGGAAAAAAGGGGTGTTTCAAAAGGCTCCAGGATACCGGCATTAAAGGCAACGAACAGGAGGAGGGGAACCGCCAGCGCCGCCAGAGGCAGGAGGAAGGCGGCGATCCTTCCGGCATTCAGCTGCTTTTGCCGCAGCAGCCACAGCCCGGCCATGGTCAGAAATAAGGGCAGGACGGCAAAAGCGATGGCATAGGAATAAAGGGTAAGGCCAAAGGAAAGACCTGACAGGGCATAAAGCCATTTTTTCCCCGACAGGGCGGCTTCTGTCAGCAGCCAGACGGACATGGCGGAAAAGCCCAGCATCAGGTTGCAGTCCAGACCCCACCGGGAGGCCATCAGAAAATAGGGGCAGATGACGGTGAGAAGGCCGCCTGCCAGCGCCGCCTTCCGGCCCATGGAGCGCCGGAGGGTCAGCATACTGAAAACCAGCGCCATCAGTCCGCCCATAACCGCAGGCAGTCGGAATACCGTAGGAGAAAAATGGTTCAGCAGCCGGATGGCCGCTGCGGCCAGATAGGCATACAGGGCGCTCTGACCGCCGCCGTAGTTGGTCAGGTAAATGGGCCAGGCCAGGCCGTACCGGTCAGTGCCCTGCCGGGCCAGGCAGAGAGCGTCAAAGGCCATGCCTGCTTCATCCACATGGATGCCGCGGGGAACGGCGGAAAGCCGGTACAGGCGGGTGAACAGAAATAAAAGAAAGATCAGGCCGGCCGCGCAGGCGGTCAGGATACGCCGTTGTTTTTGGTTCATGGTTTTCCTCCTTCCGGGGTTTTGGTGTCATCATATATCATAGCAGGGATTTTATTTTTGATAAAGGAGATATTCGTTTTATGAAGGGAAAATTTAAGCTGTCAGCTGTTGTACAGATACTGGTGACAGCGTTTCTGGCGTTTCTGTATTTCTGGGTGGAGCTGCCGCCCATCCATCCGAGAAGTCCTCAGTTCTGGATTTTTCTGGTTCTGATTATGGTCATTGGACTGGGAGTTCATTTTGCCGCCATGATGTGGGAGGCTTTCCGGGCAGGGAGAAATATGACCCTGGATCTGGGCGGAGGCCTGGCTGCCCTGTCCTCTCTGGGCAAGCCGGTGAAATTCGTCCTGGGCTTTATCGCTTTTGTGATTGTGCTGATGGTGGCGGCAAATGTGATCGGCGCGCCCATTTTTAACGCTTCCCGCTACCGGGATCTGATTACGGTAACAGAGAGCGATTTCACGCAGGATGTGGCGGAGATCCAGATGTCTCAGATCCCTGTGGTGGATCGGGATACCGCTTCCCGGCTGGGGAAGCGGAAGCTGGGAGAAATGTCAGATATGGTTTCCCAGTTTGAGATCGAGGAGGATTACACCCAGATCAATTATCAGGGAGTGCCCTACCGGGTGACGCCTCTGACTTACGGCGATCCGATTAAGTGGCTGTACAACCGGTCTGAGGGGCTGCCAGCCTATATTACAGTCAATATGGTAACGCAGGAAACCGAGCTGGTGCGGCTGGAGGAGGGGATGAAATATTCCAGGGGAGAACTGTTCTTCCGGAATATTTACCGTCATCTTCGGTTCCATTATCCGACGAAGATTTTTGACGAGGTCTCCTTTGAGATTGATGATGAGGGAACTCCCTACTGGGTAGCTTCTACGGTGGGCTACCGGATCGGCCTGTGGAGCGGGAAGGATATTAATGGGGCAGTGCTGGTAAACGCGATTACCGGAGCATGCACTTACTATGATGTAGCGGACATACCTTCCTGGGTGGATCAGGTTTATGCTTCTGATTTAATTGTGGAGCATATGAATGATTACGGAAAATACCAGTCTGGCTTCTGGAATTCCATTATCGGCCAGCGGGGCGTGCTGCGGACCACAGAAGGATATAATTACCTGGCTATCGGCGATGACGTATGGCTGTACACCGGCATGACATCTGTCCTCAGTGATGAGTCTAACACAGGATTCATCCTGTCGAACCTGCGGACGAAGGAAACGCGGTATTATGTGGTGCCGGGCGCAGAGGAATTTTCTGCCATGGATTCGGCCCAGGGTCAGGTGCAGCATCTGAATTATGTGGCTACCTTCCCGCTGCTGCTGAATGTATCCGGCCGTCCTACCTATTTTATGTCGCTGAAGGATCAGGCTGGCCTGGTGAAGATGTATGCTTTCGTAGATGTGGAGCAGTATCAGATCGTAGGCACCGGCGAGACGGTGGATGCTGCCCGGGCGGACTACGCGATGAAACTGTCCGGGGAAGAAGGCGTGGCCGAGGGCCAGGAGATGGCGGAGATATCCGGCGTGGTGGAGGCTGCCTTTGAGGCGGTAGTGGATGGAAATTCTGTCTATTATCTGATGCTGGAGGGGGATGATGCGGTATATACCGCAAAATCACAGTATCAGAACAGCTGCCATTCTGCCAGCCGGGAGACCGGGTAACTTTCCGGTATGTGGACGCCGGGAATGTACGGCAAGTCATGGAAATGAGCCGGGAATAAACTGAGAATAAACTGAGAATAAACTGGCAAAAAGCCTGAAGGAGAAGGGATTTATCGCTTTTTCAAAACAGGGAATTGGTGAATTTAGACAAAAATAAAAAATATGTCTGGATATAGTAGACATCTTAGGACAAGTATGTTAATATGCTAATATATTAGTTGGATGGATTTGCCAATAAACTACAGAAAAAATGACGAAAATTGCAACAAAACGTCATAGCCCGGCGGAGACATCCGGCAGGGCGGCAACCAAGAGGCAGCCGGTGTGGGAGAGCCGTCAGGTTCTTCCGCGCCGATGCTTATATATGACGCAAGTCAAATTAAAGGAAAAGGAGAGCAGACAGAAATGAAAAAGTTCAAAAGTGTTGTGGCACTGGGCCTGGCGCTGATTATGGCGCTGTCCATGACCGCATGCAGCAGCCAGGAAGCTGCTGAGACAACAGCAGCTGAAACCACAGCGGCAGCGGAAGAGACAACAGCAGCTGCAGAGGAAACTACAGCGGCGGCGGAAGAGACCACAGCGGCAGAAGGCGAGACAGAGGCAGAAGAAGGAAGCGAAGCAGCGGCAGGCGACTGGCCTACAGGACAGGGCTATGTGATCGGCTTCAGCAATTCCTTCAATGGCAACAGCTACAGACAGTCTATGGAGGCTTATCTGCAGCAGGCAGCTGACGAACTGATCGAAACCGGCACCATCAAAGAAGTGATCTTCGCTGAGTCCAATCAGAACAACAGCACACAGGTACAGCAGATCGAGAACTTCATCATCCAGGGTGTAGACGCGATCATCATCGATCCCGGTTCTGCTTCCGCTCTGGACGGTGCGATCCAGGAGGCTTCCGATGCCGGCATCCCTTGTATCATCATCAATGACGGCCCGGTTACTTCCACAGCAGATCTGTGCTATCAGATCAACTTCGACCTGACAGATATGACAAAGACATTGACCGAGTATGTATGCGAGCAGATGGGCGGCTCCGGCAACCTGATTGAGTTAAGAGGTACAGCGGGCACCGAGTCTGACAGACAGATGCATGAAGGCGTTCTGCAGGGTCTGGAGAGCTATCCCGACGTAGAAGTAGTAGCAGAAATCTATACTGACTGGACAGGCTCCAAGGCACAGTCCGAGCTGGCTTCCGTACTGCCTACACTGGATGAGGTAGACGGTATCGTAACCCAGGGCGGCGACTCTTACGCAGCGGTTCAGGCATTCCAGACAGCAGGAAGAGAAATCCCTGTTATCGCCGGCGACAACAGAGGCTACTTCCTGAAATGGTGGGCAAATGAAGCGCCCGAAGGCTATGACACATTATCCGCTTCCTCCAACACATGGACCGGCGCAGCAGGCATCTATGTAGCAGTAGATATCCTGGACGGCGTAGAGGTTCCGAAGGAAATGATTCATCCGATCGCTTATGTGACAGCAGACGACGTACAGAACTATGCTGACATGGAAGACGAAGGAATCGGCTGCCCTACATATGACCGGGCATGGATCGCGGAAAACCTGTACAAATAAGGAATACCTGAAAACCTAAGACATCAGGCGACACACAGTGGGGATGCTGAAACCTTCAGCATCCCCCTATTTCAGAAAAACCTTCTGTCTGTCTGAGACGGACATCATCAATAAGAAAGGGACGTGGCCGGAAATGGAAAAAAATTATATTGATATTTTAAACCAGATACTGAAAGAGGAGACAAAAATCGTAGATCTCTCATACACCATGGAGGAAAATATGCCGGTATGGCCGACCCATGCCAGATATGGCTCGGACGTGTATGAATCCTGGGATTACGGCGACGCGGCGATCCATTCCCGGATTACCCTGGGCGAGCATACCGGCACCCATATCGACGCGCCGAAACATTTTATTAAGGGAGGAACGCCCATCGATGAGCTGGATGTACGCCATCTGATGGGAAGAGGCGTAATGATCGACGCTGCCAATATCGCGCCGAGGGACGTCCTTCCGCTGGAACAGATTAAAGAATTTGAACGGAAGAACGGCGAAATCAAAAAAGGCGACATTATTATGATCCGCTTCGGCTGGGAGGAAAAATATGCGCTCCAGCCCAATGGCGCGGCATTTTTGAATGACTGGCCGGGCCTGAGCAAAGAAGGGGCGGAGTACTTTGCCGAAAAAGAAGTCGCGGCGGTAGGCTGCGATGCTCTGGCGCTGGATGCTTTCGGGTGTGAGGTCAATGTATCTCACCTGGCGCTGCTGGGACATGGCATCCCTATCCTGGAAAACTTAACCAATCTGTCCAAGCTTCCGGTCTTCTCTTATGTGATCGGACTGCCCAATAAGTTTAAGGGCGGATCAGGTTCTCCAATCAGAATGCTTGCATTTATTGCCTGACATAGAACGGGGCGCCGGACAGCTCTGCCCAAAAGCCCCGGCAGGCGCCGGCGGCGCCCCGGAATATATGCTGCCGTAAGGCGGAAATTTTTGATTCCGCTCTGCATGGCAAGAAGGCCAGATTCCACTGAGCTTACGTTGCAGCAGAGCGCAGAAGCTGTGAAAAAAGAAAAAGGAAGTGACAAAAAGATGAAAGTGCAGGAAAATCAGGCGCCTTATATGGAGCTGACGGATATTGACAAAACCTTCGGCATTACCAGAGCGCTCCAGGGCGTCAGCCTGAAGCTGTACGCAGGCGAGGTAATCGGCCTGGTCGGCCCCAACGGCGCGGGAAAATCCACACTGATGAAGGTGATCACCGGTGTTTTGCCCCCTACCAGCGGTTCCATCCGGATAGCGGGAAAAGAAATGACCGGAAAGTACGGCGCGAAAGAAGCCAAGGAGGCAGGCATCGCCTGCGCCTACCAGGATCTTTCCCTGTGTACCAATCTGAGCGTATATGAGAACTTTGCTCTGCTGAATGTGGATCATAAGCTGGTCAGCAAGGCGGGCTGGAGAAAGCTGGCCCGGCAGTCAGCAAAGGAACTGCTGGAAAAATATTTTCCTAATAATGGGATTGACGTGATGGCTTCCATCGAGAAGCTGTCCCTGGCAGACCGCCAGATCGTGGAGATCTGCAAGACTCTGATGACAGACAACCTGAAAGTGCTGATTCTGGATGAGCCTACCTCCGCCCTGTCTACAGATAAGGCCAGACAGCTCCATGAGGTGGTGCATCAGTTAAGCAGCCAGGGCGTGGCTGTGATTTATATTTCCCATAAGCTGGATGAGATTCAGCTGGTGTCCGACCGGATCGTTATGATGCGCAACGGCCAGGTAACGGGCGAATTTGACGCCCAGGAGATCGGTACTGATGAGCTGGTAGAAAAGATGGGCGGCGAGAAAAAGGCCAGAGAGCAGAAGACGGAAGGCCAGGACAGCATATCGGCGGAAAAGATGGTGGATGTGGACGGCCTGAACAGCTCTTTGCTGAAGGACATCCATATGTATGTCAACAAAGGAGAGATCGTAGGCATCTCCGGCCTGGTAGGCTCCGGCCAGACAGACCTGCTGAACGCGATTTTCAGGGCCCACAAAAAGGCAGGCGTCAGGACGAAGGAAGGCGTGCTGGTAAACGGCACCATCGCCTATGTCAGCGGCGACCGTTCCAAGGAAGGGGTATTCCAGCTGTGGGATATCGAGGACAATATTCTGATCGCCAACCTGGATCAGGTAAAGGAAAAGGGATTGCTGAGCAGCAAGAAATCCGACAGCCTGGCGCAGCACTGGTATGACAAGCTGAAATTCCGGGCGGAAGGCATCCACAGCCCCATTATGTCCCTGAGCGGCGGCAACCAGCAGAAGGCCCTGATTGCCAGAGGCATCGCATCCGGCGCGGATCTGATTATCCTGAACGACCCGACAGCCGGCGTAGATATTGAGACAAAGCAGGAAATTTACAGCCTGCTGGATGAAGCGAAAAAAGAAGGAAAGTCTATTATCCTGTACAGCACTGAAGACAGCGAGATCGAGATCTGCGACCGGGCTTACATTATGCATGAGGGCGCTATCGCGGAAGAGCTGAAGGGAAATGATATTACGGTTTCCAATATTGTGGCGGCATCCTTCAAGGATGTGGGAAAAGGGAAAAAGAATGACAAAGAGGAGAAACAGGAGAATGCGCTGGTGCGTCTGCTGAAGGCTCCTACTACTCTGCCGGTTCTGACCCTGATTGTAATGATTTTCGCGAACGCTTCCATGAACCGGAATCTGCTGTCCTACATGGGCTTTGAGATGCTGGTAGGCTCTGCTGTGCCCTTGGTGTTTGTAGCCCTGTCTCAGATGTTTATCGTTGTTTCCGGCGATATTGATATGGGCAACGGTACGGCAATCGGCCTGATTAACGTGCTCTTCGGCGTGATCTTTACCGGCAATCCGCTGGTGGGCGTGATCGGAATGATCATTTTCGTGGCGGCTTATGTGGGCATGGGTGCGCTGATCCATATCCGCCGCATTCCCGCGATTGTCGTAACGCTGGGCGCCCAGTATATCTGGCTGGGTGTGGCGCTGGTGCTTTGCCCCACGCCTGGCGGCTCCTGTCCGGAATGGTTTATGGCTTTTTATGATTTTGCCTTCCCGCTGATTCCCATGCCTGTGGTGATCAGTGTGGCGGCCGGCCTGGTATGCTACTATATTCTGAAACGTTCCAAATATGGGATGGTGCTCAGAGGCATCGGCAATAATCCGGTCTCTGTAGAGCGTTCCGGATGGTCTTATATGACCGCCCGCCTTACCAACTATGGCATTGCCGCTGTTCTGCTGATTTTGTCCGGTATGTCATTTACTGCTGTCTGCCGGAGCGCAGATGCGAACGGCGCTACTACATATCAGATGCTGAGTATCGCCACCATTATTCTGGGCGGCTGTGAGATGTCCGGCGGAAAGGTGGTTCCTATGGGCGTGGCTGCCGGCGCGGTAGCGATGACTTTTATTACCACCCTGCTGACATCCCTGCGTATTGATTCGAACTTCCAGACAGCCGTGACCGGCGGCATCCTGATCGCAGTACTGGCGATCAAGCTGATCAGCCACAGAAAGGAGGCTAATAAGTAATGAAAGCAAAACAGTGGGTTGAAAAACATAGTTTTATCTGGCCTCTGGTGGGTACAATTATATTATGGGCTATGATCGTGGCGGTGTCAGGGCGGTTCAGCATGAATCAGCTGTTTTCCTGCGCTACCCTGGCCAGCTTTTCCCTGATGCTGGGCCTGGGGCAGACGATCGTCATTACCAGCGGCGAGGGCGCCATCGATCTGTCGGGCACCTATGTGCTGACTCTGGCTGCCTATATTTCCTGTACCGTAATGAAGCAGAACGCTATTCTGGGTATTCTGGCCGCTGTGGCTGCCGGCGCGTTGGTAGGGCTGATTAACGGTATCATCAATATTTATCTGAAGGTGCCGGCGATGATTACCACTCTGGCGACAGGCTATATTGTTTTCACGATCGTCCTGATCGCGGCGCCTCATATGAATTCGCTGCCCAACAGTGGATTTGTGAAGCTGATTACCACAAATTTCGGCGGACTGACTGTGATGACGCTGATCTGCCTGGCGGTAAGCGCCCTGCTGGCTGTGCTGCTGTATAAAACCAAGTTTGGGAAAAATCTTCACGCGATTGGACAGAAGCGGGAAGCGGCCAAGTATGCGGGCATCTCTGTGCCGTTTACCGTGATTGCCACCTTTACCCTGGCCGGCGCTATCGCCGGATTCGCAGGCGTGCTGTGCGGCGCTTATATCGGCGGCGCTTTCCAGGATATGGGCACCTCCTATTTCCTGCCGGCGGTAGCGGCTGCCCTGGTAGGCGGCACACTGGCCTCTGGCGGACGCTCCAGCGTGATGGGCGTTATCTTCGGCGCGCTGATGATGTCCTTTATGTCTACCTTCCTGAACGCGGCAAATCTGGCTCCCGGCCTGCAGAGACTGATCCAGGGCGCTGTACTGGTGCTGATTCTGGTGGCTTCTGTCTCCAAAAAGGATTGATTCCGGAACGCACATCGGCCACAGACAGGAGCTGCGCAGCAGGCAGTCTGTGGCCTGCATGGCTGAACTGGGAAGAATTAACAAGGAATTTGCGGGAATACATTGACAAAGTGCACAAAAATTTTGTATGATGGAGGTGTACATTTTAACATGAAAGCAGTACAGATAGAGAAACCGATGGCGCTCAAAATCATCGATATGGAGAAACCGGTGATTACCGAGCATGACAATGTTCTGGTTAAGATAAAAGCGGCCGGGATCTGCGGTTCTGACGTAGGTATTTATCACGGAACCAATGCTGCCGCCACCTATCCCCGGGTGATCGGCCATGAGATGGTGGGAGAGGTTGTGGAAACCGGGCCCGGCGTCAGGAAGATCAAAGCGGGCGACCGGGTGATTATCGACCAGGTGGTCAACTGCGGACATTGCTATGCCTGCCGGAAAAACCGGGGAAATGTATGCGCGGACCTGCAGGTGCGGGGCGTGCATATTGATGGCGGCTACAGAGAATATATGGCGGTTCCTGAGTCAGATGTATACCTTCTGCCTGACAGCCTTTCCTACGAGGACGCTGTGATGATTGAGCCGACTACGATCGCGATCCAGAGCTGCTCCCGGGCGGAGCTGTGCGAGGAGGATACGCTGCTGATTCTGGGCTGCGGCGCTCTGGGCAGCAGTATTCTGAAAATTGCCCGTTTAAGCGGCGCGAAGATCATTGTGGTAGACGTGGTGGACGAGAAGCTTCAGGAGGCGCTGCAAAACGGCGCGGATTATGCCATCAATCTGGCGAAGGAGGACGTGGTGGCCAAGGCCAGAGAATATACGGACGGTTATGGCCCGACAGTCTCCATCGATGCGGTATGCAATAAAACATCCCTGGCGACCCTGCTGGAGCTGACTGGCAATGCGGGCCGGGTGATTACCATGGGCTTCTCCATCGACCCCACAGAAATCACCCAGTTTAAGGTAACATCCAAAGAACTGGATATCAGAGGCTCCCGTCTGCAGAATAAGAAGTTCCAGCAGGCACTGGATCTGGTGAATGAAGGAAAGCTGGATCTGAACGGCAGCATCTCTCACCGCTTCCACTTCCTGGACGCTCAGAAGGCGTTCGACTTTGTGGACAGCAGGGATCCCAGCATACGAAAGATTGTGCTGACTTTTGACTGACAGAGAAAAGGGGAGATTGATGCTGACGGCAGGGAAAAAGATCAGCAGGCGCGTAGTAACCATCGGCGATCATGTCTACCAGATTCTGCGCAAGGAAATTATAGATATGAATCTGAAACCGGGCCAGGTGCTGAATATGAAGGATATCGCGGAGCAGCTGCAGGTAAGCCGCTCGCCGGT
>CALWQE010000248.1 GCA_944383605.1 uncultured Lachnospiraceae bacterium | reverse complement strand
GGAGACGCTGAGCCTGAAGGCGATCCTGCAGCACAGTCTGGACTTTCAGATGGAGATTAATACCAGAAAATATACCAGCCTTCTGGAAAAGGAACAGCAGCGCAGGGAGATTCAGGAAGGGCTGATCCGGGCGGTGGATCTGATCGATCTGATTATCGAGGTGATCCGGGGCAGCAAGACCCAGCAGCAGGCCAAAGCATGTCTGATGGGACAGCCGGCCCAGGTTGCGTTCCGCACTGCCCGGTCAGAACGGCAGGCGAAGAAGCTGTGCTTTACAGAGCGGCAGGCGCAGGCTATTCTGGAGCTGCGGCTGAGCAAGCTGATCGGCCTGGAAATCCTGGCGCTGGAAAAGGAGCATGACGAGACGGTAAAAAATATCGCCCGGTACGAAAAGCTGCTGGGCAGCGAGCGGGCGATGAAAAATGCCATCCGAAAAGATCTGGAAAATATCAAAAAGGAATTTGGAAAGCCGAGAAAAACGGTGATTACAGACGCCGAGGAGGCCAGGGAGGTGAAGGAGGAGCTGCAGGAGCAGGATGTGGTTTTCACCATGGACCGGTTCGGCTATGTTAAGACAGGGGACGCGGCGGCCTGGGAAAAGGCCGGGGAAACGCTGGAACAGGAATACCGGTACGCTTTCGTCTGCCGGAATACCGACCGGATCCTTCTTTTTACCGACCGGGGGCTGATGCACCAGATCAGAGCGGCGGACATTCCCTTCCGAAAATGGAAGGAGAGAGGGGTGCCGGCGGACAACCTGAGCCGGTATAACTCAAAAGAGGAACGGATTCTCTATGTGACTTCCAGGGAGCAGCTGGCCGGGAAGCGGCTTCTCTTTGTGACGGCCAATGGTTACATAAAGCAGACGGAAGCCGGCGAGCTGGAGACGGCGAATAAAACGGTTCGTTCCACGAAGCTGCCGGAGGGAGACCGGCTGGCAGCCGTTGCTTTGGCAGAGGGCAGCCAGCTGGTTCTCCAGTCTGAAAAGGGGTGGTTCCTGAAGCTTCCTATGGAGGAAGCGCAGCTGTATAAAAAAACAGCTGTGGGCGTCAGAGGGATGGCGCTGTCAGAGGGGGATTATGTGAAGCAAGTCTACCAGCTGGATACAGGCCGGGAGGAAGCGCTTCCTGCCGGAAAGGATATCCCTGACCTGCGCCGCCTGCGTCTGTCTTCCAGAGGACAGAAGGGGACGAAGCCCCGGAAGGGGAAAGACGGGCCATGAGACAGAAGAAGGAGGAAAAGGAGGCGGCAGAGAACCGGCATGTCCATGTGACCCACCCCTTTTTGCCGGTATATGACAGCCGCTCCCGTATCCTGGTGCTGGGGACTTTTCCCTCGGTTAAGTCCAGGGAAAACCAGTTTTATTACGGACATCCGAGAAACCGGTTCTGGAAAGTGATCGCCGGGCTGTGGGAGGAAAGGGAGCCGGAAACCATAGCGGAAAAAAAGGCGCTGCTGCTAAACCATGGAATCGCCCTGTGGGATGTAATCGTCAGCTGCGATATCATCGGCTCCAGCGACAGCAGCATCCGGAATCCGGTTCCCGCGCCTCTGGAGCAGATGCTCAGCCAGGCGGATATCCGGCAGATTTTCGGAAACGGGCGGAAAGCCTGTCAGCTGTACGACCGCTACAGCAGGCAGAAAACCGGAAAGGATATTGTCTGCCTGCCCTCTACCAGCCCGGCCAACGCGGCCTGTTCTCTGGAAAGGCTGCTGGAGGAATGGGCTGTAATCAAAGACAGATGAACAAAATGATAACGAAAGGACGAATCATGTCATGAAACAGAAGCAGGAAAATCAACTGGAAGCAGGGATCTATGACGCGAAGACGCTGGGCATCCCCAAAATATTGCTGCTGGGACTGCAGCATACCTTCGCCATGTTTGGCGCCACGGTGCTGGTGCCGCTGGTGACAGGGCTGGATGTGTCCACCACTCTCCTGATGGCGGGACTGGGCACCTTGCTCTTCCATTTTGTAACAAAAGGGAAGGTGCCTGCCTTCCTGGGCTCATCCTTCGCCTTTCTGGGCGGCTACGCGGCAGTGGCGCCCATGGTGGACGGAGCGCCAAATACAGAGATGCTGCCCTATGCCTGCGGCGGCGTTGTGGCGGCAGGCCTGCTTTATCTGGTGCTCAGCGCGCTGATTAAAGTGTTCGGCGTCAATCGTGTTATGCGGTTTTTCCCGCCGGTGGTAGTTGGGCCGATTATTATTGCCGTTGGCCTGATCCTGGCGCCTTCCGCCATTTCCAACTGCAGCACCAACTGGCTTCTGGCGGTGATTGCCCTGGCGGTAATCGTTGTCTGCAATATCTGGGGAAAAGGGATGATTAAGATTATCCCCATTATGATGGGCGTGCTGGTATCCTACGCGGCGGCCCTTGCCATGCATGAGGTAGACTTCTCCGGGGTCGTCCAGACAGCGGGGCAGGGAATCTATGGCGGCCTGTTCGCTTTGCCCCTCCACCGGGAAAATTTCGCGAAATTCGATATAAGCGCTATTCTGACCATTATGCCCATCGCTCTGGCTACCATGATGGAGCATATCGGGGATATTTCGGCCATCGGCGCTACAACGGGGCGGAACTATATCGCAGACCCCGGTCTGCACCGGACGCTGCTGGGAGACGGCCTGGCTACTTCCATGGCAGCTCTTTTCGGCGGCCCGGCCAATACTACTTACGGGGAAAATACCGGCGTACTGGTATTAAGCCGGGTATATGATCCCCTGGTGGTGCGGATAGCGGCCTGCTTCGCCGTGATCCTTTCCTTCTTCCCCTGCTTCGCGGAAATCATCCATTCCATTCCCACCGCGATCATCGGCGGGGTATCTCTGATTCTCTATGGGATGATCTCTGCCATCGGCGTGCGGAATATGGTGGAAAACCAGGTAGACCTGACGAAGAGCCGGAACCTGATTATCGCGGCGGTTATTCTGGTCAGCGCCCTGGGCTTTAACGATATCGGCGGCATTACGTTTTATGTGGGCGGATACGGCATTACCCTGTCCGGCTTGGCGATCGCGGCCATCCTGGGAATCGTGCTGAATGCGGTTCTGCCGGGCAATGATTATGTTTTTGACCGGGAGGCCTGACTGGCTTCCAGCCTTCTGCCGGGATTCCTACATTTTGTAGGAATGGGAAATAAAAAATCCATGGTTTTGCCCGATTGTTCTCCAAAACCGGATGGGCTATAATAAAGCCATAAAGAGGTAGAAGGAGGATGACATATGTTAACAGCAAAACAGAATATGATTGAATGTATGAAAGCAGACGGAAAACCGGAGCGTTTTGTCAATCAGTATGAGGCAGTGCGGCTTCTGTTCCATCCCTTCCTGTTCCATAACCCCGGCCCTCAGAGAGGACAGGTAAATGTGGTAAATGCGTGGGGCGTGACAAACAGCTGGCCGGCTGAAGTGCCCGGGCCGTTCCCGGTACATACCCCGGACAAGATTTGCGTGAAGGATATCGAGCACTGGAAGGATTATGTACATAAGCCCTCTCTGAAATTCAGCCAGGAGGAGTGGGATCAGTGCAAGGCAATGTATGACGCTGTAGACGGCGAAAAGGCTTTTAAGGCAACCTTTGTGGCTCCCGGCCTGTTTGAGCAGACCCATCATCTGTGCGAGATGGTAAACGCTTTGTACTATTATGTAGATTATGAAGATGAGATGCACGACCTGATTAAATATCTGACAGAGTGGGAGCTGGAGCTGGCAGAGGGCATCTGTGCCAACCTGCACCCTGATATGATTTTCCATCATGACGACTGGGGCAGCCATGACAGCACATTCCTGAGCCCGGCAATGTTTGAGGATTATCTGCTGGAGCCTTATAAGGAAATCTATGGCTATTACAAGAGCCATGGCGTAGATTATATCGTACACCATTCTGACAGCTATGCGGCTACTCTGGTGCCGGATATGATCGAGATGGGCATCGATGTATTCCAGGGCTGCATGGAGACAAACAAGGTCGATGAGCTGCTGCCCAAATATGGCGATAAGATCACCTTCATGGGCGTGATCGAGAACGCTTATGTAGATAAGGAAGACTGGACGGAAGAAAACTGCGAAGCAGTTGTACGCCGGATCTGCGATACCTACGGCAAGAAGTCCTTTATTCCCTGTATCGCTCAGGGCGGCCCCGGCTCCGTATATCCGGGCGTATACGCATCACTGACCAAAGCGATCGATAAGGTGAATGAAGAAAAATTCGGAATCAAGGCGGAAGACGCTGAGAAGATGAGAATGCCGATCGATGTAATGTTCTGATACATTTTTGTTTCATAGGGAACGCAGTTTCCTGTGAAAAAATGAGAGAGGGGCTGCCGGGAAAATATTTTTCCCCCGCAGTCCCTCCTTTGCTGTGGCGCATAACGGTTCCGGCGGAAGGCTGTGAAGGCAGATTTCCCGGAAAAACTGCCCTGACGGCGCGGCAGGCATATGAAAAAGGAGGGAAGGATGGCAGAAAAGACAACAGAAATGGCGGCCAGGTTCGGTATTAAGATAACGCCTCAGACGCTGGCGGATTATTTTCAGGCGCTGAAAAACAGTCAGATTCAGCTGAACGGGCGGGCGTATCTGGAGCTGAATGGGTTTCAGATCTTTACAGAGCATACGGTCTGCCAAAAAGGGATGCTTTATATATGCAGGCCGGAAAATCTTCCGGCTGCCCGGTTCTGTGCGGAAGGGGCGGTTTATGCCATTCTGGGACAGCCTGACAGAATGCAGATGAATCCGGACAGCGTTTATCTGTGGGCGGATTTTCCCGGCAGCTTCTTTGATTTTATCAATGAAATCCAGGCGCTGTGGGAACGGTATTGCAGCCTGCGGGAGCGGATGCTGGAAATCGCGGCCGGTTCAGGCAGTCTGGAGGACGTCTGCGCCCTGGCGGTGAAGCACTTTTCCAACCCGGTTTTTATTCATGATGAATATTTTAATATTCTGGCTTCCGAAGGGTATACGGCAGATTCCTTTCATTTTGACTATAACCAGAATACGGACAGCTTTACGGAGAGCATTGATCTGATTAATCAGTTCCGGACAGATAAAAACTATAAGGAAACCCTTCAGACCTCAGGCGGCCAGCTCTATTCCTCCGAGGTCAGTGAAAGCGACGCGCTGTACGCCAATCTCTGGGAGCATGGCCTTTACCGCGGGCGTATCGTTGTCTCGCAGCAGGATTCCCTCTTCTGTGTCAGTCAGAAGGAGGAGCTGGCTGCATTCGCCGCACTGGCACTGGAAATCATAGAAAGGAGTAATACCCGCAGCGACCGGGAGCGCCAGCAGCTGCGGGCTATGTTCGGGGAGCTGGCCGCGGGGAGCCAGATCGATGAAAAGCAGCTGGAGGACAGTATCCGAAAGCTGGGATGGGATATTTCAGACCGGTATGTGGCCGGACGCATCGCGGCTTCTGACGAGGAAATCACCCGCCTGTCAGTGAAATCCATCTGTGACGACATTGAGCGGAAAATCAGCGGCATCTTCACCCTTCCGGCGGAGAAAGGGATCGGTTTTCTGCTGAATCTGTCTATTTTCCAGGAGGGGATGGAAAATTTCCGGGCGAAGATGTCTTATATCATCCGGGAGGGGCTGCTGAAGGCCGGCGTTTCCAATCCTTTTTCTTTTCTGCCAGGGTGTGCGCCCTATTTCCGCCAGGCGGCGGCTGCCCTGAAATATGGAGCCCTTTACAGGCCCACAGACTGGTATAATGAATTTCGGACCTATATGATTCCCTGCTGGCTGCGGGAGGGAGCGCAGACCTTTGGCCTGGAGCGGATGGCGGCGCCTGCCATCGCCGTCCTGCGGGAATATGACCGGGAGCATGACGCCTGCCTGTGCCAGACGCTGGAAACCTATCTGGACTGTGAGCGCAGCAGCACCCTGACCGCCCAGGTGCTGAAGATTCACCGGAGCACCCTGATCTACCGGCTGAAGCGGATTACAGAATTAACCGGCCTGAATCTGGACGACAAGGATACCAGGTTTTATCTGAATCTTTCCTTTTACGGGGAAAAATACTGGTTATAGCTTGCCATTCTCAGACAGAAATGCTATAATGATAAAAAAATATCACTAAGGAAGGTATGGAAGAAGGTATGAAGAAATTATCTGTTAAGAACCAGTCCGCATGTATGGCTTGCCTGGCATGCGAGGTTGCCTGTTCAGAAGCTTTTTATAAGGCTTACAATCCTGCCACAGCATGTATACATATCGTAGAGAAAAAGGGCGCTGTGAAAACCCAGGTATGCGTACAGTGCGGCAAATGTGCGAAGGCATGTGAGCATGACGCGATCAGCCAGAACGCGAAAGGCGTTTATGTCATCGATAAGAAAAAATGTGTCAACTGCGGAAAATGTGTGGAAGCCTGTCCGTTCGGCGTAATGGTGAAGTCCGAAGACAAGCCCAATCCCTCCAAGTGTATCGCCTGCGGTATCTGCGTAAAGGCCTGTCCTGCAGATGTACTGGAAATTAAGGAAAGCTGAGAAAAGGGTATATGAGAAATAAAAGAAGCTGTGCTCCCAAGACAGCTTCTTTTTTATCGAAAAATCGTGTATAATTATGGGGAGTAAGAAAAGATTTTCAGGAGGTGTACGAGTATGACAAGCAGAGAATTTCGCGAACAGGCCAGACACGCTTTAATCGGTCTTTGGGGGAGAGCGCTGCTGGTTTCTCTTCTGGCGACTTTGCTGGGAGCGGATGTAGCAGTGTCTGGTTTTGGCGGCGGCAATACGGCCAGTACCCAGGGCGGGTACGGGGAAATGGCCGGGAATATTTTGGAGATGCCGGCTTTTCGGCTGTTTTTCCTTTTACTGATCGGCTTTGCCGCAGTTGCAACGATCTGGCTGCTGATCGCATTTATTATCGGCGGGGCAGTAGAGCTGGGGAAAAATATATTTTTTATTGGCCTGGCGCAGGGGAAGGATATGCAGGTATCCGATCTGTTCAGCAGATTTCATGTTTTTGGAAAAGCGCTGGGACTGCGGATCGTAATGGGACTTTTCATCACCCTCTGGAGTCTGCTGTTTATTATTCCCGGCATTATTGCTTCTTACAGGTATGCGATGGCTCCTTATATTATGGCGGAAAATCCGGATGTAGGGATTATGGAAGCGCTGGAATGGTCGAAGCAGATGATGACAGGAAACAAGTTCCGTCTTTTCTGCCTGCAATTCAGCTTTTTCGGCTGGCTGGTAGTGTGCGGGCTGACCATGGGCATCGCGCTGCTGTGGGTAAGGCCCTATATGGAGACGGCAATCGCGCTGTTTTACCTGGAGGTGTCCGGGCAGGGAATTTCCGGCCAGTATGATAACAGTGAAACCTATGGGTATACCCAATATTGATGAGAACAGGGAAGGGGAAAAAATGGCAGATACGGCGCATAAACATGAACCTGGCCGGCGGCATCCTCATTTTCACAAAAAAGAAGAAGGGCCTGTATGTCCGATCTGCGGCTACAGCCATGATGGAATGAAGCTGGATGAAAAGGACGGCGTGGTAACGGTGGCCGGCGTCAGAATCGTAGAAGGCGATTACGATGCTCTGGAGGAACAGGCGATCACGGAAATGGAGATGCTGGCGCAGTGGGTAGAAAAAGAGGGCGGCATCGTCGGGCATATTAAAACCTATCTGGAAGAGAGGGGCTCTGCGTCCACTCTGGCCTGTGTCGGCGATCATGTCCATGTAGCCAGGACGAAGGAGAGCAAAACCAATGTCATCCTGTCAGCAGTCATCCTGAATCTGGATACCGGGAAAATCGCCTGCAGAGTGGCGGAATTTCTGGGCAGAATGATTCTGTAGGGCGCAGACAGGATTCTATGTAACAGTTTTGCCATCAGGCCCAGACCGACTGCTTCGCAGGCTATCCGCTGCTGCGCAGCTTCTGTCTGTGGCTGATGTGTGTTCCGCACATTTCAGAAAAAGAAAAGGCAGTCTTTCGCACGCAAGCGTGCACAGACTGCCTTTTCTTTTTCTGCATGGCTGAACTGTTACGATTCTATTATGGCCGGAATAGAGGGCAGCGGCAGCTGTTACAGCGCCAGCCTGCGGATTTCCTGCCGCTCCAGGTCTTTGATGATGAAGGTTCCGTCTTCGTATACCATGTAGCTGTGGGCATTCCCGTTTTTGGGGATAGAGACGGAGCCGGGATTGATGTAGATATTTTCCCCGGCCTGTTCCATGGCCTGGATATGGGTATGGCCGTGGATGAGCAGGTCTCCCGGCTGAAGAGACGGCATATTTTCCTTATTATATATATGGCCGTGGGTGATGAACCACATGCGGCCCTTTTCAAAAATTGTCATATAATCGGCCAGGATGGGGAAGTGCAGCACCATCTGGTCTACCTCCGCGTCGCAGTTGCCCCGGACGCAAAGCAGATGGGGCGCCATTTCGTTCAGCAGGCGGATGACCTCTTTGGGCTGATAGCCTTCCGGCAGGTCATTGCGAGGGCCATGGTAGAGCAGGTCTCCCAGCAGAATCAGTTTATCGGCCTGCTCCAGGCGATACAGCTCCAGCGTGCGGCTGCAGTAAAGCGCGGAGCCATGGATGTCTGAGGCGAACATCAGCTTCATAGATTTCCTCCTATTTTGTCCCGAAAATTCTGTCGCCGGCGTCTCCCAGGCCGGGGCAGATATATTTATTTTCATTTAACTCTCTGTCCAGATGGCCGGCATACAGCTGGATATCAGGATGGGCCTCTATCAGCCGCTTTACCCCCTCTGGCGCGGCGATGATGGCCATAAATTTGATCTGTCTGCCGCCATGCTGTTTGATAAAGTCTACGGCAGCCACGGCGGAACCGCCGGTAGCCAGCATCGGATCCAGCACCAGGATGGTTCTCTGGTCGATGGGGCTGGGCAGCTTACAGTAGTATTCATGAGGCTCATGAGTCACCGGATCGCGGTACAGGCCGATATGCCCCACTTTAGCGGAGGGCACCAGAGCCAGGATGCCGCTTACCATACCCAGACCGGCGCGGAGAATGGGCACCACAGCCAGCTTTTTTCCGGCAATCATGGGGGACATGCACTCTTCCAGGGGCGTGGTGACGGGCACATCCTCCAGAGGCAGATCCCGGAGGGCTTCATAGCCCATCAGCATGGCGATTTCTTCTGTCAGCTTCCGAAATTCATTGGTGCCGGTGTTGACGTCCCGCAGCCTGGAGATTTTATGCTGGATCAGGGGATGATCCAGGAAGGTTACATTTTCATTCATATTTCAATCATCCTTTCGTATTGGTTCAACATTTCCATCATTATCATAAACGAAAAATCCGGTTATGACAATTCTTTTCCTGGCGCTCTATGTATATTTTGGAGAACGGATGCAGAGAATATATGGCAGAAAGAAGACGCGAAGCTGTCTTTCTGCGCGCCTTCATGGTATAGATATCAGATGCAGGAGGAATGGAAGATGGAAATTTTAAACCGCAGCAAACATGGAAAAACCATTGAAAATTTGATGAGGGCTTTCGCCGGTGAGAGCCAGGCCAGAAACCGGTATGAGATGGCCGCCGCCCAGGCGAAGAAGGAGGGCTTGCAGGTCATACAGGCTGTTTTTCAGTTTACAGCCAATCAGGAGAAGGAGCACGCGGAGGTATTTTATAAATATCTGACTGATCTGGCTGGAGAGACGATTCAGATCGATGGGAGCTATCCGGTGGATATCAGCGGCGATATTTCTCAGCTGCTGAAATACGCCCGGCATAATGAATATGAGGAGCATGATGAGGTGTACAGAGCTTTCGGGGAGCAGGCCCGGCAGGATGGGCTGGTCAGGATCGCCGATACTTTTTCGCGGATCGCAGAGATCGAAAAGACCCATGGCGACCGGTTCGGACGCTTCGCGGAATATATGGATCAGAATCAGCTGTTTGCCGCGCCGGTGCAGACCGGGTGGATGTGCCTGAACTGCGGGTATGTGTTTACAGGAAAGGAAGCGCCGAAGAAGTGCCCGGCTTGTGAGCATGGGCAGGGGTATTTTCTCAGATGGGGGATGGAATCCCCCATCTGAGAAATGCTCCGCATGGATGCGCAGGGATTCGGAAAAGAAGAATGTCAGCCGTGGGCTGACCCGAATCCCGCGCAGGACTCGCTACATGCGAGTCCTTATTTTATGTGGGGGATGGAATCCCCCATCTGAGAAAATGCTCCGCAAGGATGCGCAGGGATTCGGAGGGGAAAGATGTCAGCCATGGGCTGACCCGAATCCCGCGCAGGACTCGCGTGTAGCGAGTCCTTATTTTATATGTGGGATG
>CALWQE010000247.1 GCA_944383605.1 uncultured Lachnospiraceae bacterium | reverse complement strand
AATCTTGACATCGGTGGGGAAACCCTGCGTCACCTGGGCCATGCCATCGGTCAGCCTGTCGGCGGCATGTTTCACATCGCCCACGGACACACCTGCGCCCTGGCCCTGCCCCCCGCAGTCCGGATGGTGGCAGACAGCCCTGAGATTCAGAGAGAGCTCCGGCTGATTGCGGATAAAATGGGACTGGACACGCAGGACTGCCCGCCCGGCATCGCCATCGCCGACGCCGTCAGGAACCGCAACCGGGCATTCGGCATCAAATCCCTGAAAGATCTGGGGCTGACCTTCGAGCAGGTAAAAGAAGCCATTCCCCAGATCATGACCGACGGACGGCTGCTGCCAAACGCGGTAGTGGATGTGACAGAAAAAGATGTGGAAACCATGCTGAGAGAAATGTACGAGTTTTAAATGAACTGGATGTGTTTTCGTTCTTTCGCGCATCCGGGTGGAAAAGGAGCTGCCGGGAAAAAGGCATCGGAACATGCCTTCTCCCGGCAGTTTCTTTCCCGGCCAGCCCTGCTGCGGCCGCAGCCTTCAGGCTGTGCGAAATCAAATTCTCTCCTTCTTCTTTTTTCTTAAATTCCACACCAGCGCCCCGGCGGCAGCCACCACCATCACCGCAGACAGCAGCTGCGACACGGGAATGCCTGTGGAAAAGAGAATCAGCTGATCTGTCCGCAGCCCTTCAATCCAGAACCGCCCCAGACCATACAGGATGAAATAGAGACACATAATCTGGCCGTCAAATTTTTTCCGTTTCAGCATAAAAAGCAGAACAGCCAGCACGCCCAGGTTCCAGACTGATTCGTAAAAAAAGGTGGGATGAACCTGAATATATTCCACCCCGTCCACTGTCACCAGATGCTCCAGCAGTTCCTGGGAGATCATGGAAGGGCTCACCAAAGACCGTTTTATCTGCATGGCAAACAGGTTATTGGTGTAGCCGCCGAAGGCTTCGCAATTCACAAAATTCCCCCATCTGCCGATGGCCTGCCCTGCGATCAGCCCCGGAAAGCAGCAGTCAGCCAGTTTCAGCACAGGCACCTTTTTTACCCGGCAGTATACCAGCAGGGTAATCACCGCGGCAATGACCGCTCCGTAGATTGCCAGTCCTCCTCCCCGGATATTGAAAATCTGAAGAAGATTTTCCTTATAATAATCCCAGGAAAAAATCACATAATACAGCCTGGCTCCAATGACAGAAAAAATCACGGCATAAATGCCGAAATCAAAAATAATATCCCCGTCCATGCCCACGGCTTTTACGTTCCGCCAGGCGATCAGCATCCCAGCGATAATGCCGATTCCAATAATCAGCCCGTAAAACATCACCTTAAACCCGCCGAATACAGGCAGGGTAATGCCATCCACCAGATGCCCGATACGGATTCCCAGATTCACGAAATTGATATCAGGCGCCGCTGTCAAAAATATCATCGATATTTCATCTCCTTTTCGTTATACAAGCTGTTTCAGGCTTGCTTACGACAGTGTAACCCAATTTTCCTAAAAAAGCAACCTGTATCTCTGTCCGTTGATTTCCTTTCATTAATCGCTGTTTAATTACTCTGAAAGCCTGCCGCCGGATAGGCGGCGTTCATTCAGGGATGCCAAATGCGCCCGCCAGATTTTCGTCTCTGGTGGTACGTCAGCTGCCGGGCGCATGCAGGTTTACTCTGAAAATCCGCCGCCGGATAGGCGGCATTCATTCAGGGATGCCCCATGCGCCCGCCAGATTTTCAGCTCTGGTGGTGCGTCAGCTGCCGGGCGCATGCAGGTTTATTCTGAATTACATCATTCCGCCCATGTTGGGGTTTGCAGCGCCTACCGGTTCAGGCTCTTTGATGTTCGCCACAACTGCCTCTGTAGTCAGCAGAGTGGAAGCCACGCTGGTAGCATTCTGAAGCGCACTTCTGGTAACCTTTGCAGGATCCAGAATGCCGTTTTCTACCATGTTGACATATTCTTCTTTCAGAGCATCAAAGCCTACACCGATCTCAGACTCTCTTACCTTGTTGATAATCACAGAGCCTTCCAGGCCTGCGTTCGCTGCGATGTGATACAGCGGAGCTTCCAGCGCCTTCAGCACGATCTGAGCGCCTGTTCTCTCATCGCCTTCCAGTGTTTCAGCCAGCTTTGCAACCTTCTTTGCAGCATGGATATAAGCGGAACCGCCGCCTGCCACGATGCCTTCCTCTACGGCTGCCTTTGTCGCTGCCAGAGCGTCTTCCATACGCAGCTTGTGCTCTTTCATCTCGGTCTCTGTAGCAGCGCCTACACGGATTACCGCTACGCCGCCTGCCAGCTTCGCCAGTCTTTCCTGTAATTTTTCTTTATCCTATTCAGAGGTTGTCTCTTCCAGAGTTGCTCTGATCTGTGCAATTCTGTCGGCGATATCCTGAGAGGAGCCCTCGCCGTCTACGATAATAGTGCTTTCCTTCTGAACCTTAACAGATTTTGCCCGGCCCAGCATATCCATTGTCGTATCCTTCAGCTCATAGCCCAGCTCAGTGGAAATTACTGTACCGCCTGTCAGAGCAGCGATATCCTTCAGCATCTCTTTTCTTCTGTCGCCATAGCCGGGAGCCTTTACGCCTACTACAGTAAAGGTACCGCGCAGCTTGTTTACGATCAGTGTGGTCAGCGCTTCGCCTTCGATATCCTCAGCGATAATCAGCAGCTGCTGGCCGCTCTGTACGATTTTCTCCAGCAGAGGCAGGATTTCCTGTACGTTGGAGATCTTCTTATCTGTAATCAGGATGTAAGGATGCTCCAGTACCGCTTCCATCTTCTCCATGTTTGTGCACATATAAGCGGATAAATATCCACGGTCAAACTGCATACCTTCTACCAGATCCAGCTCTGTATGCATTGTTTTGGACTCTTCAATGGTGATAACGCCGTCCTTGGAAACCTTCTCCATCGCGTCCGCTACCAGCTCGCCTACTTTTTCATCGCCTGCGGAAATTGCGGCTACCTTGCTGATCTGCTCCTTGCCGGAGATGGGGCTGCTCATCTCAGCGATCGCCTTTACTGCCTCATCGGTCGCTTTTCTCATACCCTTTCTCAGGATAATAGGGTTTGCGCCTGCCGCCAGGTTCTTCATTCCTGCGTTAATCATCGCCTGCGCCAGTACGGTAGCGGTTGTGGTGCCGTCGCCTGCCACATCGTTTGTCTTTGTCGCTACTTCTTTTACCAGCTGAGCGCCCATGTTCTCAAAGGGATCCGCCAGCTCGATTTCCTTCGCGATGGTTACGCCATCGTTGGTAATCAGGGGTGTGCCGAAAGATTTGTCCAGAACTACGTTGCGTCCTTTCGGTCCCAGTGTAACTCTCACTGTATTCGCTAATTTATTTACGCCGGCTTCCAGGGCAGTTCTTGCCTCTGCGCCATGCTTCAGATCTTTTGCCATGACTGTTCGTCCTCCTGTTTTTCCTTTTTATATTCTATTATGCTTCAACGATCGCTACGATATCGTTCTGCTTTACAACGATGTATTCATCCTCGCCCAGTTTTACTTCTGTTCCGGCATATTTGGAATAGATTACCACATCGCCGGGTTTTACCATCATCGTGACTTCCTTGCCGTCTACCACTCCGCCGGGGCCAACTGCGATTACTTCAGCTTCCTGGGGTTTTTCCTTTGCCGCGCCGGCAATCACAATACCGGATTTTGTCGTAACCTCTGCTTCTTTTTGTTTTAAAATAACCTTATCACCCAATGGTACTAATTTCATCTTTGATTCCTCCTGTTTGGTTATTAGCACTCATCACACCTGAGTGCTAACGATGGTTATATATTAGTAAAATTGCCGCTGAATTGCAACAGCGGAATTTTTTCTATTTTAGCGTATTTCATATGATTTTCTGATGTAATCTTATTTTTTTCTCTTGTTTTCTTGTTTTCTTGTTTTCATCCAGGCAGGGAGGAGGAAAAGGGCGGCCTTCTTCCCTGCTTTGGTTAAAACAAGCCATAGCGGACGCAGGCTCGGTTAAAACAGGCCATAACGGACGCAGGCCTTGTATATGCCGTCTTCATATACCGGTTCGGTACGGGCGCTGCACAGTTCCAAAATCTCCCGGGAACTGTTCCCCATGGCGATGCCCAGCCCTACATAGGAAAGCATTTCCCGGTCATTGCTGCCATCGCCGAAAGCCACCGTATCCTTTCTATTTATTCCCAGCTTTTCCAGAATATATGCAATGCCGGACGCTTTCGAAAAGCCCTTGGGCACAAATTCCGCTGACTGGCCGGAATCGATAACATCCGCCCAGCGTGCCGCCTGGCGGACCATAGGCGCCTTTTTCTCCGGGTACCGGGCAGAAAAGCGTACCGTCATCTTGCTGATTTCCCAGCAAACGCCGGAAATGGGCTGCAGCACAGGGCCAAACAGTTCCCGCCGCCTTTCATAATAAGGATAAAATTCCGAATCCTGCGGACAGGGATCACAATAGAGAAAGTCCTTTCCTTCCAGAATAGCCATCCCATCATACTGCTTCACCAGCTCTGTTAATTTCTTTCCTGTCTCACGGCTCAGGGAATAATAAAACAGCTCTTGTCCCCGATAGAAAATCTGGGTTCCGCAGCCCAGAATCATCCCATCAAAGTCCAGCTGCCGCAGACTGTCCTCCACCGCGCAGTTCACTCTTCCGGTACAGATAAAGGTCAGATGTCCCTTTTCTCTCAGTTTTCTCAAAGCCAGTCTGGCGCTTGCCGGAACCCCCTCCGGCCGTTCTCTGTCGTATAATGTCCCATCTATATCAAAAAATATCGCTTTTTGTCCGCCATCCATCCCGGAAGCCCCCTTTCCATGCCCCAGTTAAGGGTAACATTAATCACTTTATCTGTCAAATATTGATTCTTGTTACAAATTTCTGAAATTCATATTAAATAATCACAATATCCCTTCCCATTTTTCCTACTTCGTATTAAAATAGGGATAAAGAAATCCAGTTTCATTTCAGACAAGGGATAAAACCGGTAAAAGAAAGGACAGATTTTATGGCAAAAAAATTTAAAAAATTCGCAGCATTTGCCGCAGTTACGGCAGCAGCCGCAGGCGCCGCTTATTTCGTAAAGAAGAAATTCTTCAGCAGCGACGATCTGGATGATTTTGATGAGTTCGACGACCTGGACGATTTAGACGATCTGACAGATTACGATGATGATTTCGACGGAACCGTCGAAAAAGAAGACGGAGAGGAAAAAAAGGAAGAAGCCGCCGAAGAAACAGCCAAACCCGCCGGGAGTGAGGAAGCAGCCGGAGAGGAAACGGCTGAAACAGAAGAAAAAGCGCCGGAGGCATAACCGGCTCTGTCGTCAAAAGAGGAATGACGCCGCTGCAAAACGGCCCATTCCTCTTTTTGCGTTTTCATTCTCTTCCCCTGCCTGTCCGGCCCGGAAAATATTCCTACTGCTGCGGCAGCTTAAAGGAGCTTTTCAGTGAAACGATCCGGTTAAATACCAGATGATCCGCGCTGCTGTCCTTGCTGTCCACACAGAAATATCCGTTTCTGACAAACTGGAAGCTGTCCCCGGCTTCAGCCTCCTTCAGCGCCGGCTCCACATAGCAGGTTTCCAGCCGCGTCAGGGAATTGGGATTCAGATTCAGGCTGCCGTCCTCATTGTATACGCCCTTTTCCTCATCGATCAGGTTCTCATACAGCCGTATCTGCGCCGGTACCGCAGTGGGCGCCGCCACCCAGTGGATGGTGCCCTTTACCTTTCTGCCGTTAAAGCCGCTGCCGCTTCTGGTCTCCGGGTCATAAGTACAGTGGAGAACGGTAATGTTGCCGTTTTCATCCTTCTCGAAGCTGTTGCAGGTTACAAAATAGGCGTTCATCAGACGCACCTCATTGCCGGGGAACATACGGAAATACTTTTTCACCGGTACCTCCATAAAATCCTCCCGTTCAATGTACAGCTCCCGGCAGAAGGGAACCTTCCGGGTGCCCAGTGCTTCGTTTTCCTGATTGTTGGGCACGTCCAGGTATTCCACCTGTCCTTCCGGGTAGTTGTCGATTATCACTTTCAGGGGACGGAGCACTGCCATTACCCTGGGCCGTTTCAGCTTCAGATCCTCCCGCAGACAGTATTCCAGCATCTGATAGTCGCAAATACTCTGACTCTTGGACACCCCTGCCAGTTCTACGAACATTTTAATGGATTCTGGCGTAAAGCCCCGGCGCCGCAGCCCGCTGATGGATACCAGGCGCGGATCGTCCCAGCCGTCTACAATGCCGTCCTCAACCAGCTTTTTAATATAACGCTTTCCCGTTACCACATTGCGCAGGTACAGCTTGGCAAATTCTACCTGCCGGGGCGGATTTTCAAATTCACATTCCCGCACCACCCAGTCGTACAGCGGCCTGTGATCCTCAAATTCCAGCGTACAGATGGAATGGGTAATATGCTCGACAGCGTCTTCGATGGGATGTGCAAAATCATACATGGGATAAATGCACCATTTGTCCCCGGTATTGTGATGGGTCATATGGGCCACCCGATACAGCACCGGATCCCGCATGTTAATATTGGGAGAGGCCATATCAATCTTCGCCCGCAGCACCCGGGAGCCGTCGGGATACATTCCCTTTTTCATATTTTCGAATAATTCCAGGTTTTCTTCTACGCTCCGGTTCCGGTAGGGGCTCTCCTTTCCCGGCTCCTTCAGCGTGCCTCTGTACTCCCGGATCTGATCCGCCGTCAGGTCGCATACATAGGCTTTTCCCTTCCGGATCAGCTTCAGGGCGCACTCATACATCGTATCAAAATAATCAGAAGCGAAGAACAGACGATCCTCCCAGTCCGCTCCCAGCCAGGCGATATCCCGTTTGATCGACTCCACATACTCTACTTTTTCTTTGGTAGGATTGGTATCATCAAACCTCATATTAAACTTCCCGTGATATTTCTGAGCCAGCCCGTAATTCAGCAGAATGGACTTGGCATGTCCAATATGAAGGTAACCATTCGGTTCCGGGGGAAATCTGGTCTGCACATGATCGAAACGACCCTCCTGCAGATCCTTGTCAATAATCTGCTCGATAAAATTTTTTGAAACAGCTCCTTCTCTGGCAGCGGCTTCCACATTCGCCGTATTTTCATTGCCCATGACAGGTTTCCTCCAAATCAAATATATTTTTCATTAGTATATCATATCACATTTCATCGAATTGTAAACCATTTATCTCCAGAGCTTTCCCCTCCCCTCTCCCGCAAAAACAGGCGGTAAAAACGCCTGAAAAAATATTTGATAATTTTTAAAATTTTAGTTGACACATCAGGGCCTTTATGCTAGAATAAATTCTCGGAAACGCTGTTAAACACAGCTTCCAAAACAGAAATGCTGTTGTGGCACAGGCGGTAGCGCACTTCATTGGTAATGAAGAGGTCGGCGGTTCGAGTCCGCTCAACAGCTTAGAGGAAAAAGCGGCAGAAGCCTTGAAAAATCAAGGAAAATGCCGCTTTTTTGATGTTTCGGAATTTGCTGTAATTTTACGATTTTGACTAAATTTAATTTAGTCAAAGTTTAGTCAGGCCACTTTTTTGAAAAAAGTTTAGTCAAAAATTTAGTCAAAAAGATTAATTTTTTCTTAATAATAAAGGCAAAAAATTATATGGCAATAAAAGCCTCCATTTTATTTTTCGACTTGGACCGCTCCTGATCCAGGTGGGTATAGATCTCAATCGTGGTACGGCTGTCAGAATGGCCAAGGACGCGCTGCGCTTCTTTTACGTCCACACCGGCATA
>CALWQE010000246.1 GCA_944383605.1 uncultured Lachnospiraceae bacterium | reverse complement strand
GCCATAACCAGCAGGCTGCGCCGGACAAAAAGATCTCCGAAGTCATGGACGCCCTTCCGATACAGACAATCCTCCTGCTGCCTGTCCCACCCTTCCGGAACCAGGATATCCGGTATCCACAGGTCATACTCCCGGACATAATCCTGGAAATGTTCCCCGGCGTCCCTCCACGCCCGCAGATCTTCCTCATCAGGCGCCACAGTACGCTGGGTTTTCCGGGTAGTCACCTTATAGGTTACGTTCAGCAGCTCTTCCCCCCGGCGCTCGCTCTCCACGCCCGGAAAAGCGCCGCCGCAGCTGCCGCAGACATACCAGCCGGGCCTTTTTCCCTTCTGTGCATTGGACAGCAGGGTCATTGCGCCGCAGCAGGGACAGATCACCTGATAGGCATGTTCATACCACCGCGCCGGCAGCAGCTCCCCGGTCTCCCGGTTCCGGGTAGAATAAAAGGGCGCGGCAAAAGCCTCCACCTCATCCCGGATCTGGCCCATCACCGCCTCGTATTCCTTTTCGTCCACCTTCGTCACCGTCATCCTGGCAATCAGAACCGCCAGCGGATTGATATCGCAGGCTGCCACACGCCGCCCTGCGGACAGCCCTTCAAAGAGGGTGACGCCGCCGCCGCAGAACATGTCCGCAATCAGATCCCCGGGCTGAGAATAATGCTCTGCCAGCTTCCGAAATACATTCTGGGGGCGGCGGGCAAAATATTTATGCATTTTATAGACGGGCGTATGGGCCTCTGCCCGGATTCCTTCCCTGATATAGTCGATTTTCACGCCGTTTTCTCCCTTTCACCTCTGTTCTGCCGTCTCTGCAGACGGCGGAGCAAACCTTTCGTTTGCGCGGCTGTCCAGCCACCAGGCAGAGCCATACGCATAGCCTGGCTGTCTCAGCGCCCGGCCGCTGTCCGCCAGCAGCCGTTCCAGCTCAGGCAGGCTGCTGCTGTTTATCCGGATGATTTTCTTTTTCCAGTCAATGGAAAAGCAATCCCCGAAAAGAGACAGATGATTCAGCATAAACCGGTACTGATTTCCCGTCGTCGTCCGGTCCGTCCAGATATCCCGCATGGAAAATTCCGTTCCCCGCAGCCGGTTCAGCTGGCCGCCTACCTCTTCCCTGTTTCCCTCACTGGTCAGAGCCGCCTGGGGATACTCTTCCCGGATCAGCCCGATCATATCCAGCGCCTTTTTCAGTTCCCGATCCTCTCCTTCCCCTGCCCGGGCAGCATAGGGACCGAAGAGAAATTCTATATACTGGAGAGAACCGCAGGCCATCAGCAGCCTGAGCATCAGCCGGTAAGGATACAGCCGGTCTTCTCCATCCTCCATCCCGTACAGCAGCATCTGGTTCACAAAAAGCCGCTCAAAAGAAATGCCGCCCTCCCGCAGCGCCTGCCCCAGCGGCGTCAGGGAAAAATGATTGGCCCCTGATTTTTCTATTACCCCCAGCCGCTGGCTGTGGGATACATTGTTATTGTTCAGCACCAGCTCTTTCCGGGACAGAAGCCCATCTCGCCCGGAAAACCGCTCCAGCGTAGGCATCACCAGGGAATCCCGGTATTTATCATAATTATAATCGCCGATACATTTAAAAATCCGTTTATAATCGCTGCCCCGCTGCTTTTTCCCCAGTCTGGAGCCCAGCCCGGCTTTTCCCGCCTCCCGGGCGTTTACCGCGGCGATCCGCACAGACAGTTCCCCCGCGAACCGTTCCCCGTCCACCGCCGCCGGAAGCAGCAGCTGAATCTTTCCGCCCCTTCTTACGAAGCCCCGTTTTCCTCTGACCACGCCCAGGTTCAGCTGATCGATCCATTCCGCCAGGGTATCGTCCTGATCCCGAAGGGCCTGAATCACCCAGTGGAGCGGCATAAAATCCTCCTCCACACAGCTGCCGTCTTCCCGCACCCGCACCGGAATGATAATATAGGCCATCCTCTCTTCTCCCGCCGTCCTGCGCATCGCCCGCCCTGCCGCCTGGACGATATCAATCACAGAGCTTTTCGGGTCGGCGAAAAAAACGGCGTCGATCAGCGGGATATCCACTCCCTCATTCAGACAGCGCACATTGGTCAGCAGGCCAAAATCAGCCTGCTCAAACCGGGAAAACAGCTGGCTTCTCACTCCTGCCGCCATGGAGCCGTTTACATGGAGAAAAGCAGCCCGCTCCCGGTCAATACCAAACTGGTCTCTCAGGAAATCCCCGGGCGCTTCCTGATAAAACCGGGCAAATTCTCTGGCCGCCGCCAGTGAGGAGTGGAAGGATACCGCCTTCCTGATTCCCAGCTCCTTCACTGCCCGGCCCAGCAGGCAGGCCTGAAAGGCTCCCTGGGCCGTCAGTTCCCCGATTTTCTCACCGGCATCTCCTTTTAATCTCAGATACCGGTTTTCCCCGATCAGCGACCCGATTTCCCGATCTGTCACAGCGCCTACCACGATCCGGTAATCCGAGATCACCTTCCGCCGAATCGCCTCTCCGAAGGGGAACTGATAAAATACCGGCCCATAAACCGATTCATCGTCCATGGAAAAAACCGTAATTTCCTCCCTGGCCAGCCGGTTCAGAATCCACGGCTTCACCAGCCGCTGGGTAGCCGTCATAAACAGCCGCCTGCCGGCAGGCAGCTTTTCATCTGTCAGAGAAAGGGAAAAGAGCCTGCCATCCGCGCTGCCCGCCGTCCAGTGCGCCTCGTCATATACTGCCAGGTCAAAAGAAAATCCCGGCATTTCCCTTACGCCTTCTATGATGCAGGGCGCAGACTGATAGGTGGAAAAAATCACCCGCTTTCCCTGCCCGTTTTCCAAAAATCTTCTGATTTCCGCCGGATCTGTCGTCACCGGCACGTCCATCTCGGAAAGGTTCGCGGCAAAAGAATCCTCCGCCCCTTCTCCTACGGTTGTATCGCTGCATACCGCCAGATAGCAGAAGGGCACTGAAGCATTTTCTGTCCAGCGGGCAATAGACTGTCTCACCAGAGAAAGGCTGGGGGCGAAAAACAGCGCCGTCTCACAGGCCAGACGCTCAGAGATCCAGAGAGATACCAGAGTTTTCCCCGTACCGCAGGCGGCGATCAGTTTTCCTCTGTCTGTATGCCGGAATCCTTCCTGTACCGCCTCGATCATCTCCTGCTGGAACGGCAGGGGCGTCAGCCTTTTTTTTCCAGCAGCCCTCAGCTCCTTGGCTGCAGCTTCCCCTTCCAGCGCCGCCTGCCGCAGATACCGGAAAAAGTTTTCGTCCAGCCGGTCAAACTGATCCGCCAGGATACTGCCGCTGTCCCTGCGCTTCGCCGCGTCCCTGGGCAGCGACAGGCAGTTGGCCATCACCAGGCGGCGGCCGGCATATTCCGCCTCTGCCCAGAAATCATTCAGCTCATTGCCTGACGGGCTTTTCCGTCCTGACCGGAACTTAGACTGCCACGCCGTGTAGCGGCCATCGGCAGTCTGGAACACTCCGTCCACGCCGTCATCTCTGGCCGACAGCCGCAGCTGCGCCCTGACCGGCTCCGGGATCTTTCTGCCCGGAATCTTCGGGGAATAAATTTCCCGGATCTGGTACAGCTCCCTGTAATAGCAGAGATAAAAATAGCAGAACTGCTCAAAAGCGTCTCCTTTCTGCCCGCTGTCCTCCAGCTCCTGAATCTTTTCTTCCAGTTCTCTGAAAGAATGATATTCCTGTTTCAGCACGTCCATGATGTTCATTCGTGTATTCCTCCACAAAACGGGATATCTCCTGCTTCTGCCCGTACCGCTCCAGAGGGCAGCAGATATACAGCCGCTCCTTCGCCCTGGTCATAGCCACATAAAACAGCCGCCGCTCCTCCTCCAGTTCAGGAGCAGAAGCCGCCTTTTTATGGGGAATCACCCCTTCGCTGGCGTCTGCGATATAGACATTGGTATATTCCAGCCCCTTGGCCCCATGCATCGTCATCAGGGCAGCCCCGCTGGGTTTCTTATCCCGGCTGCGCTGCGCCTTCAGCTCCTTTGCGTACCGCTCAATATAGTCAAACCATTCCTGCGCATTTTTAAAGTCTTTCGCATTCTCATGGAGCTCGTCCAGAATCTCTGTCAGCTCCGCTGGCTTCATCCGCCGGTATTTCGCATATTCCTCCAGATAAATCTCATATCCCATCGCCTTCCGTATGTACTGAATTGCCGCATAGGGCGCCATTTTTCCCAGAATCATCACATCATATTCCAGCCGTTCCACCCTGTCCACTATCCAGTCCTTCCCCGCATAATACTGGTACAGCTGCTCGAAGGAAACCTGGGATTCAGTAAAAACACTTCTGGAAATATACCGGTTGGGACGGTTGATGATCCGCAGAAAAGCTTCCCGGCTCCGATCCCCCATCGCAATACGGATATATGTGATCAGATCCCTGGCGATCCAGTGGTCATACAGATTCATGCCCGCATCCTTCAGGTCAAAGGGCACATTATAGGCCATCAGCTGGCGCACCAGGGCGCCTGCATTCCGGTTCGTGCGGAACAGCACCGCCGTATCCCGCAGATCCTCGCCCTGGTTCAGCCGTTCCCGCAGCTCTCGGGCGATCTGCCGGTTCTGGTCTGCCGCCGTGGGAAAAGTCCGGGTAATCACCCGCTGGGGATGAGAGGGCCTGGCCGCCTGGATTTTCTTCGGAAACCGCACCTGATTATGGCCGATCAGCCGCAGGGAGGCCTCCACGATGGTTCCATCGCAGCGGAAGTTCTGATCCAGCAGCACCTTCTTGGTACCGGGAAAATCCGTCTCAAATCCCAGCATAATTTCCGGCTTCGCTCCCCGGAACCGGTAGATAGACTGGTCGTCGTCTCCCACAATAAAAAGGTTTCCGCCAGGCCCGGCCAGCAGCTTCAGAATGTCATACTGGATCCGGCAGATATCCTGAAACTCGTCTACCAGAATATAGGGATATTTCCTCTGCCAGGCCGACAGGATATCCTTTCGTTCCTGAAACAGCTCATAACAGTAAACCTGCATATCGTCAAAATCAATCAGCCTGTTCTCCCGCAGCATCTGTTCATAGCCCCGGTACAGCTGCTGAAACACCTCCTCCGGGCAGTTGGCAGAATAATAGTGGGCCAGGTCGATCCGCTCCCCTTTTACCATACTGATTTCTCCGATAATGCCGGTGATAAACTCTCCCTCATCCTGGATATCCAGCCCGCTGCGGCGAATCAGTTCCCGAAAAAATGCGGTTTTCTGTTCCTCCCGGATAATGCTGGAGGCCTGATAGCCATAGGCGTACTGAATGATTTTAAAAAAAATACTGTGAAAGGTGGCGAAAGTAACCCGGCCATTTCCGCGGTTCCCGGCCATTCGGGCAAACCGTTCCTCCATCTGCCGGGCCGCGGCCCTGGTAAAGGTTACAACCAAAATATGAGAAGGGCTGATGCCCCGGCGGATCAGTTCGCCGATCCGCCGGGTAATCACCATTGTTTTTCCGCTGCCGGGCCCGGCCAGCACCATCATGGGGCCGGATCCGTGGGAAACCGCTTCCTGCTGAGAATTGGTCAGCGCAGATATGTTTGCTTCTTGTTCTTTCTTTTCCGTCATGCCATCAACTTTTCCACGGCGATCCGGATCCGCTTCAGGGACTCCTCTTTTCCCAGAACCTCCATGATCTCTGTCGCGCCGGCGGGGGTCATGGACTTCCCTGATACCGCGATCCGCACCGGCCACATTACATAGCCGTTCTTGCATCCTTTTTCCGCTACATATCCGGTCAGCGTACTGTAAAGGGCGTCGTTGCTGTAATCCTCCTGCGCCTCCAGCCGGGGCAGCAGCTCCTGCAGCACCTCCAGCGAGCTTTCCGCCGTGGTTTTCATTTTCTTATGGATGTAAAGGGCCGTATCATAATCCGGCAGCTCCTGGAAGAAATCCACCATCGGCAGGATATCCGGGAAAATCTCGATCCGGGTTTTCACCATCTGGGCGATCTTTTTCAGATCCAGCGGCTTTGTCACCGCCTGCTCCAGCCAGGGCTTTGCCATCTCATAAAACCGGCTGTCATCCATGGCCTTCATATATTCACCGTTCATCCATTTCAGCTTGTTATAATCAAACACAGCCGGAGATTTGGAGATATGGCGGTAATCAAATACCTTTACCAGCTCCTCCAGGCTGTAAATCTCCCGGTTCTCCTCGGGACTCCAGCCCAGCAGCGCCACAAAATTCACCACTGCCTCCGTCAGAAATCCCTGGTCGATCAGATCCTCAAAAGAAGAATGGCCGCTGCGCTTGCTCAGCTTATGATGCTCCTCATCGGTAATCAGCGGACAGTGAACATATACCGGCACCTCCCAGCCGAAAGCTTCATAGAGACGGTTATACTTGGGAGAGGAAGACAGATATTCATTCCCCCGCACCACATGGGTGATGCCCATCAGATGATCGTCCACCACATTAGCGAAATTATAGGTGGGATATCCGTCCGACTTAATCAGGATCATATCGTCCAGCTCTGCATTATCCACTGTAATATTTCCATAAATCTCATCATGGAAGGTGGTGGTGCCGGTACGGGGATTGTTCTGCCGGATGACAAAAGGCACGCCGGCCGCCAGCTTTTCTTCCACCTCTTCCTTCGACAGGCTGAGGCAGTGCTTGTCATAGACGCTGATTTCCTTGCCTGCCACTGTAGTTTTCAGGCTTTCCAGCCGCTCCTTGTCACAGAAGCAGTAGTACGCCTCTCCCTTCTCAATCAGCATTTTGGCATATTCCATATAGATGCCCTTCGCCTGACGCTCGCTCTGGATATAAGGGCCTCAGCCGCCGTCCTTGTCCGGGCCCTCATCGTGCTCCAGTCCGGTTTCCTTCAGGGTTCTGTAGATAATATCCAGCGCCCCTTCCATATACCGCTCCTGATCCGTATCCTCTATTCTCAGGAGGAAATCTCCCCCCTCATGCTTGGCAATCAAATAAGCGTACAGCGCAGTCCGCAGATTGCCCACATGCATGCGCCCTGTGGGGCTGGGGGCAAATCTTGTTCTGACTTTATTATTCATGATGCTCTCTCCTGTTAAATTTTTATTTGCAGCCTTATCTGCCGCAGCAGTCCTTCCAGACCGGCAGCGGCGCCGCCCCGGTTCCGGGGAGACGCCGCCTGTTTCAGTCTGCGGCCACATTTCAGTATAACATGTCCGCCGTTATTTTAAAAGTATCTTTTTGGCCCCTCTCCCACTGTTACCACTGTTTTTAGAAAATAAGGCTGCCAATCTGATATACCAGCACCGCGCAGCACCAGGCCAGCGCCAGCTGGAACGCCATCATGCCCAGCGTCCATTTCCAGGAACGGGTCTCCCGCCGGATCGTCGCCACCGCCGCCACACAGGGCGTATACAGCAGGCAGAAAACCATCAGCGCAGCCGCATTCAGGGCCGTAAACCCATAGCTGCCCAAAATTCCGTTTAACGCAGCCATTCCTTCCGGGGAATTAATATTAGAAATCCCAAAAAGGACAGAAAAGCTGGACACCACGACTTCCTTCGCCGACAGTCCGGAGATCAGCGCTACCGCCACCTGCCACAGCCCCAGTCCCGCAGGAGCCAGCACCGGCACCAGCAGTACGCCGATCATAGAGCCAAAGCTCTGGGAAACATCCGTCACCATACCGCTGAAATTATAATTCAGCAGGAACCAGAGAACGATAGAAGCCACAAATATGGTCGTCCCGGCTTTGGTCAGGTAATCCTTCACCTTATCCCATACATAAATGGCAATGGTTCTGGCATTGGGCGTCTTGTACTCCGGCAGCTCAATCAGCAGCGTATTGGTCTCCTGGGAAGGCCACAGCTTCTCCACTGCCAGCGCCACCAAAATCGCCGTTACTACGCCTAAAATATAAAGAGAGTAGGTGGCCACCATCGCATACCGTCCGAAAAAGATGTCCGCGAACAGTACATAAATCGGCAGGCGGGCAGAACAGGACATAAAGGGCGTAACCAAAATGGTCTTTCTTCTGTCCCGGTCGCTCTCCAGCGCCCGGCTGGCCATCACCGCCGGCACCGTACAGCCGAAGCCCAGAATCATCGGAAGAAACGCCTTTCCGGACAGACCGACCTTTCCCATAATCTCATTCATCACATAGGCTACTCTGGCCATATAGCCGCTGTCCTCCAGCAGGGCCAGGGCCAGGAACAAGATAAAAATATTAGGCAGAAAAGTAAGAATGCCTCCCACGCCTGCGATAATGCCGTCCACAATGAGAGAAACCAGCCAGGACGCCACTGACAGCCCGGTCAGGATATCATAGACGCCGCCGGAAAAAATCTCCAGCCCTGTCTCAAAATATCCTTTCAGGAAATCTCCCACCGTAAAGGTAAAGAAAAATACCCCAGCCATAATGACCATAAAGCAGGGCACGCCCAGCAGGGGATGGGTCAGCAGGCTGTCTACCTTATCGGTAAATACCGTCTTTTCCTGCTTGCGCATCAGACAGTCGTCCACCACTTCTTCTATGTAATTATATTTTTCATTAATAATCTGCTTTTCGTAATTTTTATCTACGATCTCTGACAAATCCAGCTGAAATTCCGCCATAATTTCTTCATCCATCTCCAGCAGCTTGATGGCTTTCCAGCGGACATGCTCTTCCTGGGGTTCCTTTTCCAGAATCAGCTCCGACAGCTTCTGGATCTTTGCCTCCAGCCCTTTGGAATAGGTGATCACCCGCCCCTGGGGCTCCTCGGTATAATGATGCACCACCGCATGGAGCAGTACGTTCAGCCCGGTACGCTTCCTGGCAGATACCGGCACCACAGGAATGCCTCCCAGCATCTCCGGCAGCCGGTGCAGGTCGATTTCCATGCCCCGTTCCTCCACGATATCCATCATATTCAGCGCCAGAATCACCGGCTTGCGCAGCTCCAGCAGCTGCATGGTCAGATACAGGTTCCGCTCCAGTGAGGAAGCGTCCACCACATTGACGATCACGTCAATCTCATTGTCATTGATGCACTTTCTTGTAACCTTTTCTTCAATAGAATAGGATGTCAGGCTGTAGATACCCGGCAGGTCGATCAGCTTCAGATGCTGACCCTTATACCAGGTCTCCCCCTCCACCCGCTCTACCGTAACGCCCGGCCAGTTGGCTACTTTCAGGTTGGCTCCGGTAAAAGCGTTAAACAGCGTTGTTTTCCCACAGTTAGGGTTTCCTACAAATCCCACGCGAATCGTTTCTGCCATCAGGAAGCCTCCCTTACCGTAATCCCGTCAGCAATTTTTCTGCCCAGCGCCAGCCGGGTTCCTCTGACCATAATAATAAAAGCGCCTTTATTCCGCTTCTGATTTAACAGCTGGATCTCGGTGCCGTCATTCAGCCCCAGCGCTTCCAGCCGCCGGGATATCCGCTGATCCACTGTTACGTCTTCCACGATATAAGACGCGCCTGTTTTTCCTTCGCTCAATGTCATATGCTCCTCCTGCGCCCTTTCATCCTCATTTGTTTTCTGCCTGCTGCCGCAGAGCCGGAATCCAATGATATTTTTTCATTCATCTCCTGTTTTATTGTATTATCAGGGCCAGAAAATGTCAATCAGCGATCAGGATTTCAGTTCATTTTTTACATACAGAACATATTCGGCAGCCAGCTGGCTCAGCTCTCCCTGCCTGCGCTTGATATAGCCGAACAGCACGCTTTCCGTACTGTCCGCCAGGGGAATTTCCCGCAGGTTTTCAGAGCTGCAGATTTTTCCCACGCTCCCGCTGCCCACATTTCCAAACTCTGTATGCTCCAGCAGCTTCTCAATCACGCTGTCGCTGTTGGTCACTACCGCTGTCTGGTTTCCCTGGTCGATCCGAAAATCCTCTTTCAAATGGCCGGGATGGCTGCTGATAGAATAAAAATCCTCCTGAAACTGCACCAGCTTCACCGCAGCCAGCGCCGCCGGATCAATCTCCTCCGCTTTGTATAAGGGACTTTGCTTTCCCACAAACAGGCAGGGCTCTGTCTTGTGCAGCAAATGAAATTCCAGTCTTTTATGCTCCAGCTGATGAATGAAGCCGGACAGCTGCCTCCTGGAAATGGCAACAAATCCGATCTCTGAGGTGCGGTGATGCATATGCCACATAATTTCCTCTACCGTCCCCTCCAGGAACTGATAACGGATATCCTCGTCCTTCTTCAGCTGGCAGAAGCGGGCGAAAACAGCGGCCAGCCTGCTGCCCGGCACCGATGAAATATGCAGCGACCGGCTGTTTTTCTTTTCTCCTACCTTCTCAATCACGTTAATCTGCTGGAGGATGCTGCTGGCGTAAGCATACACCTGCTTTCCCTCCTCCGTCATCGTAACGCCGGAAGCATTCCGCTTAAATAATTCCACCCGGAGCTCCTGCTCCAGCGCCTTAATGGTTTTGCTGATATGGGGCTGAGTGGTATAGAGTACCTCCGCCGCCTTCTTAAAGCTGCCCATATCCACGCTTACCACAAAAAACTGCAGTTGTTTCAGTTCCATAAATCCTCCATCGTTTGCTGTCAGTATTACCAGACATTATAGCACAGGCCGGCAGAAAAATGATATGCCCGGCGGGGTATGTTTTCCTTTAATCACTTCTTTAATCAATCCTTAATTTCACCTGTCATGCATAATTTTCCGTTCCTTTCAAACGCTATGGAAGTCCGATAAAATGCAAAAAAACAGCTGCGAAAGGATCGTCTTCTATGAATTATGAACATATCGTACAGCTGCCCGAGAACACTCCCGGTCAAAGGATCAAAAAGCTGCGCATGACAGCAGGGCTGAGCCAGAATCAGCTCAGCCGCCAGCTGGGGTTTACTTCCAATTATTTCGGCCAGGTAGAGCGGGATCAGAAAGATTTGTCAAAAAATGTTGCAGACGCTATTTGCAGCTATTTTCATGTCACCTATGGATATCTGTACCACGGCCTCGGCGCAGGAAATTCTCCCCATCCTGCGCCTGGCAGCCGCGAGCTGGTCATCGATCTGATCAAAAGCTGTTCGGAAGAAGAATGCCGTCTGCTGGAACCGGCAGTCAAAGGACTGGTAGAGGGGCTGCGGGCAGGCGGCTGGTTTTCCTCTCTCAGACCTGACAGCCCGGCAAAACACTCTGTTTAAGCCCGGCAAACGGGACATGAGGCAGGATTTGGATCAGCTTTTATTTAGGGCTTGACATTTTTCACACCTTCCCCTATAATCCTCTCATAGAATTTCACATTCAGCACAGACAGGCGATGAAGGGAAGAAGTAGCGGCCGAAGCTGACAGACAGAGAGCAGCCGGAGGGTGAGAGGCGCATGTAACAGGCGGCAGGCGAATACATCCCGGAGCTTCACACTGAAAGAAAACCCATAAGGCTTTCCGGTAGGCTGTGACGGTTTTGGACATCCGTTATCATGTCAGGGCATGTATGTGCCTGTCAAGGCAGCCGGCGCGGCTGTGAAATAAGGTGGTACCACGGGAAATTTTCCCCGTCCTTTGCAGGACGGGGTTTTTTTATGGAGGAAAAAAAGATGACAATTTTTGACGAGCTGAAAGCCAGAGGGCTGATTGCCCAGCTGACTGACGAGGAAGAAATCAAAGAACTGATCAACAATGGCAAGGCCACATTTTATATCGGCTTTGACCCGACAGCAGACAGCCTTCATGTAGGGCATTTTATGGCGCTGTGTCTGATGAAGCGCCTTCAGATGGCCGGAAATAAGCCCATTGCCCTCATCGGCGGAGGCACCGGCATGATCGGCGACCCCTCAGGCCGTACAGATATGCGCCAGATGATGACAGAGGAAACCATCGCCCACAACTGCGACTGCTTT